>JARGGF010000963.1 GCA_029210905.1 Bacteroidales bacterium
CAATACATTTTCAAAATTCCACCTTCCATATTTGTCCATCCCAGAGCTAACAGTGCTTGCTGTAGACTGATGTAGATTGTCAATGTAATACTTAGGAGTATAACCTCTATTTCCCACATAGGCAATTTCACCACCAAATGAGGTTCTGAATTTTAATCCTTTAAGGCCAGCAAATAAATCGCCAAAATCGAAATCAGCATAAACATTACCAATGCCTTTATTTGTTTTGGTTTCGTTATTTTGATAACTTAGAACAGCCAGAGGATTTGTAATTTCCTGTATTCCAACTCCATATTCAGTTGGTGTGGCAAAAGTTCCATCTGCATTATATATTGGTACTATCGGTGGAGTATTCAGAGCCTGAATAAGGCTATTTCCGGCGTATTTGTCATTTGCTGCAATTCCTTTAGTCTGAATATTTGCAAAATTTAAATTACTACCAACTTCCAACATTCCAAATTTGCGAGTTACATTTAGCCTATAAGTGATTCTTTTATAGTTTGATTGTCCTTCTGCCACAATACCATCTTGTCCATAATACGAAAGTGAAGAAGAATAAGTTGTTTTTTCACTTCCGCCTGTAAATGAAAGCACATGGTTCATTTTGGGAGCATTATAGAAGAACATTTCATCCTGCCAATCAGTATTTGCAAGTGTATCTATTCTGGCTTGATCAAAAAATACTCCTTGTCCGGCATTTAATGAAGCTTCGTTCATAATCATTACATACTCATCTTTATTAAGTACATCTAATTTTCTCCATGGATTTTGAACTCCATAATAGCCATCATATGAAATCTGAAATTTATCGTTTCGATTGCCAGTTTTCGTAGTAATTAATACAACACCATTAGCTCCTCTGGCACCGTATATTGAAGCAGACGCAGCATCTTTTAATACTTCCACCGATTCAACATCACTAGGATTGATAAAATCGATACCTCCACCATCCATTGGCAAACCATCTACTATATAAAGAGGCTCAGCATCACCATTTGTACCATTCCCTCTAATGCGCACCGAAACAAATGAACCTGGCTGACCAGAGTTATTTGTTATTAGTACGCCTGCTGTTTTTCCTTGCAAAGCTTGATTTACTTGCAGGTTTGGGTTTCGGGCTATCTCGGAACCATCAACTTTTGCAATGGAACCGGTTACAAGGCTTTTCTTCTGCACACCATAACCTGTAATAATTATTTCCTCAATACCAGTAGATTCAACATCCAGCTGAACATCAATGTTAGTCTGTCCATCTACTGCTACTTCTTTTGCAGTATATCCAATAAATGAGAAGATTAGCACTGGTGCTTCTCCTGCTACATCAATGGTATACTTTCCTTCCAGATCGGTTATGGTACCATTGCTGGTGCCTTTTATCTGGATATTTACGCCTGGAAGTGGCTGACCATCATCCGAGCCGGTAACCAAACCGGTTACAGTTTGTGCATTAGCATATTGCAACATGCCAATACTAATAAATAAAAACAATAATAATTTTTTCATAAAACCTCCATTTAAATTGTTAGGTTAATACTTGTTGTAATTAATTGTGTAAACGCTCTCAAGGAAGTATTAATAAACTTCCTGCAATTTGAATCCATAGTTTGTGTAAGTGTTGTTTTAAGAACTGGTTCGTTTGATACATTTTTATTCATACTAAACCTGTTTTAATACATTAATGAGAATTGTAAATCCAAAAACTTTTTAGAGTTCCTGATTGTTTAAAAATGTCCAAATAATGCTAATTATTAACTATCACAAAGATAGAGGGTGAGCAAGGGTAACACAACTAATTTACCACATCTGTGCTACATCAATATTCTAATTTTACCACATCATAAGTACATCATGTGGCTTATTTCAAACGATTGCAGTACATCATTACTACATAATTGCAGAATATTTATTACAACAAATGCCCAAATTGACTGTCTCCGTTTATGAAGGGAATATTATTAAAAAAAGTGAAATGTTAAAGAAATTTAATGGCTAGATATTTAACATAAACTCTATTAAATTGGCCTCTTTATCCAATCCGAGTTTTTTTCGCAAGCGGTACCTGCTGATTTCTACCCCTCTTACTGAAATACTCATTAAGGGGGCAATTTCTTTTGTTGAAAGGTTCATTCGCAGATAGGCACACATTTTTAAATCTTTTGGAGTAAGCTCTATATAATTTTTCCTGAGCCGTTTGAAAAAATCACTGTGTACATCTTCAAAATGCATTTTAAATTGCTCCCAGTCTTCATCGAGTTTTAAATCTTCATCAATGGCTTTGATTAATTGTCTTAACTCTAATTGAGCCTGGTTATTTACTTTTAACGATATGGATTCAATTTTTGATTTTAAATTGGTGAGAATTTCGTTTTTATGGGTGATCTGAATGGCTACTGAAGCAAGTTCTTTGTTTTTTAGCTCCATTTCGGTTTTTTTCTGTAAAACTTCTGCCTCAAGATTGTCATTTTTCAACTGTATGATTTTTTGCTCTTTGAGCATGTTTTCTTTAATAAATTCAGCTTCTTTTAATTTAAGTTTTTCAGCTTCTTTCTTTTTAAGGAACAATTTTGCTTTTTCAAAACGACACCTT
>JARGGF010000964.1 GCA_029210905.1 Bacteroidales bacterium
AGTATTTGGGGCGACACAACGTTCAGCCCTTCAGTGTTTACTTCTTGTGTTGGATAGCCCGGCTAATACATTTCGCTTCCCGATTAAAATCGGGACAGGCAGTACGCTGCAACTAATCCGGTTAATACTGCAAATCGGTAGCATCCTCACCTACTATGGCCTCTGCTGACTTCCCCGTTCAGCAAAGGCTCCAGCCTTAGTCCACTCATTTCTTATCACTAACCAAACTCCAAACAAAACAAATAATACCACCAGAAGTTTATTAACCCTTAATTCTATATAAAAGAAAATATTGCATAAATTTGAGAAGTAAAACCATGTATCCCAACATAGTTTAACATTAGATTAGTACAAGCGTGGGTGATTCCCCGCTTTTTATATATACTCAATTATTCCAAAATAAACCCACAAAATCAAAAAAAACATGAACTTCTTTAACTTCTGGCATATAGCTTGTATATTGCATCAAGAAATAAATTTTACTTCCAAAAACAAATCAGTCTATAGGCACTAATTAATTTTTGTTTCTCTTTTATTAAATGTATAACCGATTGCAAACCCTATCCTAATTCCATTCCACCCTGGTGAGACTATATTATTCGTATTAGGATTTCTAAGTTCATATTTTTTGTTGTTCTCAGCATAAAAACCCTGTTCTCCAAGTTGAATATTATAACCTGCATTTAATGCCAGGTTAAACGAATTTATTGGATAGTTCAACCTTAATCCAGGCTCGAAAAAATAGTTAAATCCTTTTAGCGAGATACTTTCATTAATCAACGATTCATTATCCAGGGTAAATGATTCTTCTAATTTTAGATTTGTATAATAAACTCCAACATTAGTGTACAGATTTAAAGAAAATTGATTAAAGTCATTCAACTTTATTGCTATTAAGATTCCAGGCGAATGAGACTCTACCTCCAGATCAAGAAAGTATTCTCCGGAGTAGTCTTTTGCAGAAACTCTTGAGCCTGTTGACTGAAACCCATAATTGATTGCTATTTCATAATTTTTAAAAACCAACGAAATACTGGGGCGAAAAAACCAATACATCGGAAAGTTATTTTCTATACCTGTTATAAAATGCAGATCAGAAGCAACTGTTTCGTTGAGTTCTTTCAGGTCTTTCATTGAATAGCTGCCGTATCCCTGCTGGTATTCAATTTTAAAAGTTTGCCCTGTCAATGATAAAGTAAATATTAGAAGTATAATTGTATTGAATAATTTTTTCACGAACCTAAGTTTTAAATAAATATTCTTATAGCTTCATTAATTTGAATGGAATCTTTTATTTTTAGTTTAAATAGTGAAGTATCCCTCTATTACAGATGATTGTATGGTTTACCAGAATGCAGTTATCGTACCAGTATAATGCACTAAAATTGATTGGAACCTGGTATTTAATTGCTCCGTCTGAAAGTGCCCTAACCAATAATTCTCCAGTGTTAAATGTCAATATTTCATCATTGTAAAAGTCAATATGCAGTATTTTTTCATCAGTGAGCTCAAACTCAGTTACGATGGAAAAATCCTCGCATTGCCGGACAGAAAATCTGGTTCCATCCCAAACGAGTACAAGGTTTGCTTGCAGAGGATGGAATTCAAAATACTCAAAATCGTAAAATCTACTGGTGGCCCAAATTTTTGTGAACTGGTTATTCTCATATTTAACTAGCCTTGTAGAATCATCCTCTAAAAACAAATAATCGCCCGCAGAAGATATTTTCAGACCATGCCCAGATGATCCAGTAGGATAAAAGATCAGGTGCTGGTGGTTAATAAAATCGTAAAGGTGAAAGCCATCGTATTCGTTTACAATGCCTAATCCATTCTCCGAAACAGGAATTGGAGGAACATAATGGCTTCCTGAAAGGTGCTTTAGATTAACTTTTGAAGATAAAGACAGGTTTTCCCCGTTAATTAGCATCACATCATCACTACATACTTCGTAATTAGTAATATATTTGCCAGTAGGTGAAAATTCTAATTTAGAAAACTTGCATCCCGAACATCCAACAGCAGTATAACCATATTTTTTTGAAATTGATTTCAATGTTGTTGAAAATTGAATAAGACTGTCGCATCCACTTATGAAGACAAATTCAGTGGGACTTACTTGCCCTAAACTGCTTAAATTTTTAGAAGCATAATTGAAATTAATCCCAATTTCGAGCCCTTCTTCGGTGTAAAACCTGGCATAAGCATCTTCAGTGTAATCATAATTAACTAGCTTAGGTACGACATTTAAGCGAAACCTGATCTCGTCTCCAAAACTTACATTGCCAAGCAGGAGAACAGTATCATCCATATTTTGTGTGGTATACAGTTGTTTAAAATCAGATGAGTAGCCAATAGCCTTACTCACTTTTACAGAATCCACTGCATTATAGTACCTGCTTTTTCTCCAGGCAAGCTGGTACTTATTTTGTTCTGAAACGGAAACAAACAGCTCAGGTAACTCGCTGGTTGCTTCATAACCTCCCCAGGTGTATTCTTCACCACTTTTTGTTAAAACTTTTACGTAGTAATCAGCACCTTCTCCAACATAAGTATTGTCGAAAAAAGAGGTTTCAG
>JARGGF010000965.1 GCA_029210905.1 Bacteroidales bacterium
GCCAGAGTGATATCTTCCAACATTGGAACGCTGAAAACTTTTAGGGGAATCGAGGAAGAGTATCTAAATTTATTTTTTCCACAATGTTCTAAAACATAACCTTGTTAATTGTTTAATGTTAATTGTTTTAGGTTTAGAGTTAATTTTTTAATGAAAATATTAGAGATTTTTACCTATTCAATATACCAAATTCAAATAACAATTAACCAATAACTATTATTTTATGTAAGATTTATCTATTTTTGCATTCATTTTTATCAAGTGCTATATTCATAGAATATATGAATTATTTTGGATAGCACAAAAGTAGGGACACTTTATTTATTTTAAAACAAATTATTAGCATTTATTTGGAACTAACAACTTTTAATGCAGGGAATGAAACAGGAAATTAAATTACTTTTCTAATTTCGGGGATGTTCCAGAGCTTGTCGAAGGACTAGTTTCTAATTTCAATAAAATTATGTCAAAAGGAATCACAAAAAGAAGCGATAATTATTCGCAATGGTACAATGAACTAGTTGTGAAAGCGGGTCTGGCTGAAAATTCAGCTGTACGTGGATCAATGGTAATTAAACCCTATGGCTATGCCATTTGGGAAAAAATGCAAGCTGCTCTGGATCAGTTGTTTAAAGATACGGGGCATGAGAATGCATATTTCCCGCTATTTATACCAAAATCGTTTTTTAACAAAGAAGCTGCCCATGTTGATGGATTTGCAAAAGAATGTGCTGTAGTTACGCATTATCGTCTGCGCACCACTGCCGATGGTAAAGGAATAGAAGTTGATCCTGATGCTAAACTGGAAGAAGAATTGATAGTGAGACCTACTTCTGAAACTATCATTTGGCATTCTTATAAAAACTGGATTCAGTCTCACCGCGATTTGCCAATTTTAATTAATCAGTGGGCCAATGTAGTCCGTTGGGAAATGCGTACCCGATTGTTTTTGCGTACGGCGGAGTTTTTATGGCAGGAAGGGCACACTGCCCATGCCACAATGGAAGAAGCTATGGCAGAAACCAATCAAATGGTTAATGTATATGCTGATTTTGCTGAAAACTGGATGGCTGTGCCGGTTATAAAGGGCGCAAAAAGTGAAAGTGAACGATTTGCAGGAGCACTTGACACTTTTTCGATAGAAGCGCTAATGCAAGATGGAAAAGCATTACAGGCAGGTACATCTCACTTTCTAGGACAAAATTTCGCCAAAGCTTTTGATGTAAAATTTGCAGATAAAGATGGTAAGTTAAGTTATGTTTGGGCTACATCCTGGGGTGTTTCTACCAGGTTAATTGGTGCCTTAATTATGGCCCATTCTGATGATAATGGTCTGGTTCTACCTCCAAAACTTGCACCATATCAGGTAGTTATAGTTCCTATTTACAAAAGTATGGAACAATTGGACCAAATGACCGAAAAAGCTAATGAAATTATGGCTTTACTTCGTAAAAACGGGATTTCAGTTAAATACGACGGACGGGATGCCTATCGTCCGGGACATAAATTCGCAGAGTATGAATTAAAGGGTGTACCATTACGTATTGCTATCGGCCCAAGGGACTTGGAAGAGGGTAATGTTGAAATTGCGCGTCGTGATACACTTGAAAAAAAGGTGTATCCACAGGATCAGCTATTAGAAGTGGTTCAGGGCTTACTTGATGATATTCAGGTAAATATATATCAAAAAGCTTTAAAGTTCAGAACGGAAAACACACATAAAGTGGATACTTACGAAGATTTTAAAGATATCATTGAGAATAAAGGTGGGTTTGTATTGGCTCATTGGGATGGCACTGCCGAAACTGAGGATAGAATTAAAAACGAAACCAAGGCCACTATTAGAAATATTCCATTTGATTCTCCCGAAGAGGAGGGGAAATGTATGGTAACTGGAAAACCTTCAAACAAAAGGGTCTTGTTTGCCAAGGCATATTAATTTAAAAACAGGGAATTATAAGCTGGGAAATTGTTGACCGTATTGGATTTTTTAGATTTTACAATTTTAGTTGTACTTAATAAAAGAGGCTTATTTTCAGCCTCTTTTTTTTATTCTTTACATGATTCTATAAATGGCTCTGTATTCTGATTTCAGGGTGATTGATCTTTTATCTAAAAATATTGTAAATATCTAAAATGTAGAAGGTTAAGCAATTATTAAAAACATTTTAATGAAGAAATAAGACTTCATTGCAACTCCTTTTTCCATACCAGTTTGTTTTTATACATCGCGTTGCCATAAATGTGTACTTCTTTTATCTAAACATAATTGTATTCAATTAATTTTTAAATGCGAATACCCAGATTCTGATTTTCTTTAGTCTGAAATAAATTCAAATATTGACTATATTTGTCATTCCATTAATAAATATAGGATGAAGGAAGGATTAAAAGTAACAATAAAAGAAATTGGAAATTGCATTAAAAAAGATTCAAAAATTGCAATTTTTGGACATGTTAATCCTGATGGTGATGCGGTTGGAAGTACACTGGGGCTCTATCACTATTTAAAATATAAAGTTGCTGATGTACAAGTAATTATGCCAAACGATTTTCCGGATTTTTTAAAATGGAT
>JARGGF010000966.1 GCA_029210905.1 Bacteroidales bacterium
GTCAGGGAGCAGACCAAAACACTAACTTTTCAAAATCTACAAATTGAAGATAAAAACAAAAAAATACTAGCACAGAAACAAAAGCTAGTAGAGCAGTTTGATACCATTTTTGCACAGAAAGAGCGAGTAACTGCCCAAAAAAAACGTTTACTTGAAAGTATCAGGTATGCAAAGCATATCCAGGGTGCACTACTGCCTAATGAACAGACTATCAATAATATATATAGAAATAATTTTGTCCTTTATAAGCCAAAAGACATTATTAGCGGAGATTTTTACTGGATTAAGAAGATAGAAACCTCAACTGAGAGTTTAACCATCACTATTGTAGCTGATTGCACCGGACATGGTGTGCCCGGCGCACTATTAAGTATGCTTGGCATTTCATATCTTAACGATATTATCATAAATCAAAGGGTATACCGACCAGATATTGTATTAAATAAATTAAGAGATTATTTTATCAACACCCTTCAGCAAATGGAAAACCAACACACCATAAACGATGGCCTTGACATTTCTGTTTGCGTAATTGATAATAATTCAAATACAATGAATTTTGCAGGTGCCAACCGAAACCTTTACCTGATAAGAAATAACCAATTAACTATTGTTTCAGGAAACAGGATGCCGATTGGCAAGCATGGAAATGATTTATTAGTGCCTTTTACTTGTACCAAAACCAAGCTGCATGATCATGATAATATCTATTTGTTTACAGATGGATTTGAAGATCAGTTTGGAGGCGAAAATGATATAAAATTTATGAGGCAAAGATTTAGAAAGTTACTGCTTTCAGTGCAAAACGAAAGTTTCGAGAATCAGAAAGCCATTATAAGCAGGCATTTTAATATATGGAAAGGCTCTAATTATCAGGTAGATGATGTTTTGTTAATAGGATTTGAATTTAAGCAAAAAGTAAATGTGTTGGACAATAAAAATAAATTGATCAATACGAATTGGCAAATTTCGGAAGCTGCATTAGCATAAAACTAATTTTTTATTTTCTGCTCATTTTATATTTTAGCAAAACATTTTGCAACTAAATTTTTATTGATATGAAACCTATTCCACCAAAAGCACTTTCATGGTTTATTGCCTTAATAGCAGGTATATTGGGTATTGTGGCCCATTTTACGCATATTCCTTATGTATCCGGGTACCATTTTTGGTTTGTTACCGGTGCATTTGTTTTATTAATACTTGGAACAACATTTAAAGGTATTTAAAATAGCATTTTTATTCTGATTTTATAAAGATGCCATTTTGTGGCTCCCAATAATAGGTTATTGTTTGGCTTTGCTGATTTTTCAATTTACATCCATCCAATTCATCGTATTGTATGTCAGCTATTTTCTTTATTGCTGTTTCTACAGGATTGCCTCTAAAAATCAATTCTTCTTTATGGCTTGTATTATCATTGCAATATTTGCAGCCATATTCTGTGGGCGATAGAATCATGCAACTGGAAGCTGATAAGTTTAGTTCAACGAGCGTTTGCTGTGTTGGATCAAATAAATAGGTTTTTTCATTCATTTTTTTCTTTACAATATGTTCTGTTTCAAATTGTTCTAAAACAAGAATGTACTTGCCACTGATTCCGCTTTCAAAGATGGCTTTAAAACCACCAGGTTTTTTGTATTTAACTGACCATCCTTCGTTATCAATAAATGCCATTAAAGTGTAATTACCTGAACTGCATGTGGTACCGCATTGATCTTGAATAACTGTATAAAAAACGTATTGTTTTGTAGCAAAAGCTTCAGTAATAGCAGAGTGTGCAAGACAATTGCAATTTCTTGATAATGAAATATCTTCTGATTTAAATTCATTTTCTAAAGCTTTTATTAATTCAGATGTAGTTTTTGAATTGAAGGGGTTTTCAATCTCATTTATTTCAAAATTCTTATTAAATTGATAATAGGATATTGGCGAAGCGGTATTATTACAAGATGGCTTGAATAATTTGATGTAATTTTCTGAGGTGAATGAAGCTTCAGGCAAAGTGCATCCTTCGGTGTTTCCTTCATACAATATAGATTCACTTATAGGTTTGCCAAATTGATAAACCATTAATAATATCTCTGTTTTTGCCTTAAGCACGTTGTTAAGAAATAATGCGGCAATACGATCTTCATCCAAACTACTGTATTCCATTGGTTTAAAGCCCGTTCTGCCACCAAGAAAGTTTTTTGAAAAGGCTACTGACAAGGTATCGCGTATTACTTCATCAAACTGTTTTAAAAAAAGGTTAAAATCTCCGGTCCGCCTAAGAGAAGTATTTTCGCCAAATATCCATCCCTTTTTCCCCTGGTAATCAATCTTATACCAGAAATCTTCCGCATCTAATATCAGATCACTTGGCCCGCGTTCAATTAAGTTACATTTTGTTCCTGAATTTAATAAAAACAAGGGTTCCGAAACTGCAGGGTCAGCATAAACAGGGATATTATCACCAAGTACTTTCAACTTGTTTTCCTGCTCATCAACCACTATATTTTTGGTAGAATTTAAAAAATCCTGATCTGAGCTTTTGGAGGAAACGCAGGAACTAAATATGGACAGTACAATA
>JARGGF010000967.1 GCA_029210905.1 Bacteroidales bacterium
CGGTTAATTTACCTTCCGCAGCAAAATAAGCCTGGTGGGTATTTTGTGAACCCCAGTTTTGAGCATCCACTACCCACTGCAATGCAAATAGACTTTCCGGGTTATTATTGTTTTCGAGCTTAAACAAATCTTCATACTTATCCATTAATGTTAAGCCGCTATTCTTTATAACATCTTCAGCAAGTGTTTTAGCCTGATCAATATCAGCTTGGTTTTTAGATCCACCAAGTCCGGCACGATATAAATAAGTACGGGCCAACATGGCTTTAGCCGACCAGGAAGTTACACGACCAGGGACATCCGCAGCGGGTAAATTTTCTGCTGCAAAAGTGAGATCATTAATAACAAATTGAAATACATCAGCCAGTTTGTGGCGTGGCACCTTAGGATCCAAAATGTGCTTGGAATTGTCTTCAATGATTGGCACCGGACCCCATAAAATGCCCAAGTACTGATAAGCCACCGCTCTCATGAATTTTGCTTCAGCAATAGCTGCATTTTTGTCCTCTTCTGAAATTGAAGCATCAGCTTTTTCGGTAATACCTTGAATAAGTGAATTTGCCTGGCCTACTACAACATACAATGACCGCCATGCTTCATTTAATCGGGAATTAGTTGATGTTACTGAAAACTGATAGAACTGATACATTGCCCCATCATTTGATAAGAAATTTCCAGCAGAGCCGTCTCCAATACAAAAACTTGCCTTATCATTAAAATCAAACCATGGTATATTGTATAAGGCTCCAGTTGCAACACGCAGATTTTCAGCACTTACATAAAAATTATCGACTACATAAGCATCTTCTGGCTTTCTATCCAGAAAATCTTTGCTACATGAAAAAATAGTTAAGGGTACTATTAATAATAATATATATTTTATTTTTTTCATAACTCTCTTGTTTTAGAAGTTAATATTTGCTCCAATGGTATAGATAGTAGGCGATGGATAATAACCATTGTCAATTCCAAGTAACACTGGACTTTGGTTATAATTTCCAACTTCGGGATCATATCCTTTGTATTTACTAAATGTGTATATATTCTGGAAATTTAGATAGACCCTGCAATTTGAAATACCTGCCTTGCTAACCAGATTCTGGGGTAAAGTATATCCTACAGAAAGGTTTTTTATCCTTAAAAATGAACCGTCTTCTATATAGCGTGAGCTGATACGGCGATTGTTATTTGGATCGGAAGTACTGATACGTGGTAAATCAGTACCTACGTTTACTAAATACACGTTATTAACAATTTCATCGGAAACACCCTCGTCAATCACAGCCAATTGTGCCCTATCTGTAATAGTAGCCATTTGATTGGTGCGTCCATCAAGGCTTTCGGTTTTTCTACGCATGTAATTAAATACATCATTACCATACATTCCTGTTAAAAGTAAACTAAGATCAAAACCTTTGTAACTAACGGTGTTATTGATGCCAAAACTGAAGTCCGGATTAGGATCACCTATTACAGTGCGATCTTCCTCATTGATAATACCATCCCCATTTAAGTCTGAAAACTTTAAATCGCCAACCCAGGTGCCTGCATATTTATCAATGCTAGCAGATTGGCTTGCATGATTTTGGATGTCTTCGGCATTTGCGAACACTCCTTCTACCACATAACCGTAAAATTGCCCTACGGGTTTTCCAACATCAGTCCGGGTTACATGATCAAACCATTGCACGTATCCATCTATTACATTATCAGCTACGTTGGTAACTTTATTTCTGTTCATGGTGAAAGTAATGCCAGTGTTCCACTTAACCTGCCCGGTTGTATTAACTGTATTTAATGTAAGTTCAAAACCTTCGTTTTCCATTTTCCCAATATTCACCCAGGGAGCTGCTATTGAACCAGTTCCGCTTGAACCCATCATTAAAGGCAATGGGAGTCTCATTAAAAGATTGTCCACGTATTTACGGTATACTTCGGCTACTATTTCTATTCTGTTATTTAAGATAGCAAGATCCAATCCAAGATTATAGGTATTAGAGGTTTCCCATTGTAACTCCTCGTTTGAATAATTACTTGGCAACAGACCTGTTCCAAATTTTGTAGGATAGTTTGTAAGGCTAACACCATACAAATAATTAGATACACCTTGGTTACCTACTGCGCCATAACCTGCCCTGAGTTTTAGGTTACTGATAAAATCAACATTGCTCATGAAATTTTCCTTATTAATTTTCCATGCAACAGCAAAGGATGGGAAAAAGCCCCATTTGTTTCCATCTGCAAATTTTGATGAACCATCGTATCGGAATGTAGAAGTTAACATATACCTGTCAAGGAAATTAAAAACAGCCCTTCCAAAGTATGATTCAATTGCAGAACTTCCTTTATAGCCGCCATTACCTGCAGTTTCAGAATCACCTGCGTTTAATTCCTGAATATCATTTGAAATAAACACTTTTCGTGAACCAGACATTCCTTCCCATTTCGACTCCTGAGCTTCCTGCCCCAGCATAACCTGTAAATTTAAGAAATCGTTGAAATTGTAATTAAAGGAAAGGTAATTTGTCCAAATCCAGTATAAGTTTTGATCGACACTTCGAACACTTTGG
>JARGGF010000968.1 GCA_029210905.1 Bacteroidales bacterium
AATCGGCTGTAAATGGATTAGTTGAGTCAGTTCACTTTTCTCAAGTGCTGCTAAAAAAGAATTTAGATTACTTTCAGTTGAAATTTCATTTTCCCTATAAGCCAGTATTATCATTAAGCCATTTATATCAGCATTAGCTAAAAGAAACTGAAGTATTTTTAGTGAAGCAGAATCTATGTGTTGCAAATCATCTAAAAAAACTACAGAAACATTATTGGGTTCAATTAAAGCTATTAGAAGCTGTTTTAATGCATAATTAAACCTGTTTTCTGCCATAATTCCTTCAAGAGGTTCAACACCGGGCTGTTTTCCAATTAATTCCTCAAGTTCGGGTAATATATCCGTTAAAACTTTTCCGTTTTTTCCAATAGCTTCATTGATCTTTTTCCGTTTTATTTCAATTAATTCTGGTCCCTCGGAAAAAATTCGATATATATAATCACTCAAAACTTCTCTTATTCCAGAATAAGGGATATTTTTTGTGTTTATCGAAAATCTGCCAGATAAAAAACGACCGTGGTTTTTGTTGACATAATTCCCAAATCGTTCGATAAAGTAGGTTTTGCCCACTCCTGGTTGGCCTTTAACAATGGTTATGCCCTTTGTTTGCGAATCAATTTTTTCATATACCAACTTGATTTGCGTTTTCTCAATATCACGGTCATATAATTTTTGAGGAAATTGCAAAAAGCCAGAAAAATCTTTTTCACCAAGTATAAATTCATCATTATTTTCGTGTAAAAGTGCTTCGGAGAATTTTTGTAAATCATGGAGCAAACCCAAAGCTGTTTGATAGCGGTCATCAGGGTTTTTCGCCATAAGTTTAGCAACTATTTTTGATAAAGTAATGGGCAAGTCCGGCCTTTCCAGATGCAAGGGCTTGGCTTCGAGTGCTATATGGCTGTGAATCAGTTCTATTTCTGAATTTGAAATGAAAGGAAGGTGCCCTGATAGAATTTCATAAAAAACAATTCCAAGAGAGTATAAGTCTGAGCGAAAATCTATGGAATAATTAATTCTTCCTGTTTGCTCAGGAGAAATATAGCTTAATGTTCCTACAATGTAATCTTTCGAGGAATCTAGTTTTAACAAACTAGTATTTTTAACAGCCAGATTAAGATCAATCAGTTTAGCCTTTTTCAGGGTCTCAGACCATATTATATTTGTAATGCTTATATCCCGATGGATGTATCCCGAGTTGTGAATGTCCGTTAATGCTATAGTTATATCAATGGCAATTTTACAAAAGGTGCTTAAAGATATTTTTTGTTCAAGCATCAACCGTTTCAATGAAATGCCTCCTATGTCTTCAAAAACCAGAAAATTTTCATTGTCTGTTTCAATAAAATCTATAACGTTTAAAAAAGATTTACTTTTAATTTTTTGTAGTAATTCATACTCTTTTTTTAAGCTCACATATCCATTAACTGAATTGAAAATATCTTTCTTCTTCAAAACTACTGATTTTCCTGAGCTATCATCAATGGCTCTAAAAATAGTCGTCTTGTATGAATCAAACAGAATTTCTTTTAAAGTATAGTTTAGCAGTTTCATGGTTAAGAAAATAATATTTAACTGAGTACAGGGTAGTAATCTCAATCATACAATCAAAACAAAATAAACTATCGTCACTATGGTAATGTAGCCTGCGAAATGGGTTTGGTCAATACTACACATCCTATTTTATTCATTTCAGTTTCAAGGCATTCAGAGAACATTTTATGCCAATCGGAAATAAGGCTGTCTGAATAGGTTTCTGGCAATCCTATTACCCACACAGTTTTTATGTTTAATAATTCTTCTTTAGTGTCGTTTTTTAGTGAATTAATAGAAGAAGCAACATCTATGGGTTTTATGAGTTCTCCCTGCTCTGAAACAGGATTAACATCATCAATTATTAATATTTCAACTTCGTTCCAATTCCAAATATATTTCCCGTTAAAATAAACACGTTTACTTGTATCCTCATCAACTAATTGCAAAAAATTGAAATAGGTTGCAAATCTTACTTTGTTCAGGATAAAAGAACTTTCGGTGCCGATACCTATTGCCATGTTTGATTTGCCTGTTTGCCTTTTACCAAATATTATTAAATGATTGAAACTGTTTGGTTTTACTTTATAAAAATCAATCATTTCACCAACAGATAGTTTTCCAATATCCGCAGGAAAATCGCTTAAACGATACTGATAGGGAAGATCTGCCTGCTGGAAACAAACTTTTTTTGCCATCCAGTATTTTCCTGGTAGCATAGCCAATGCGAGTACTACTATAAAGGAACAAAGTGCAATAATTAGACTTACAAAACTCAGGTAAGCCACAATAATACCAAAACTAATAAACAAAACAGCTGTACCTGCATCTAAAGCTACATCGAGTTTGTCAGGAGGGAAAATATTGTTTTTTAAGGTAAGATTTATAGCGACTTTGTAATCATAAGTTTCTTTAATTATCCAGATAAGAATTTCAGCTACAGGTAATATTAATAACTAAAGTTTCGGTGTAGAATTCTCCACTAAAATCGGAGTATGTTTTTACGAGAAACAACTCCATTTCTCATTATA
>JARGGF010000969.1 GCA_029210905.1 Bacteroidales bacterium
AAAACATGCTTACAGCTGTGATGTAGTTTATGGCACCAATAATGAATTTGGTTTCGATTATCTGCGCGATAATATGGCAATTTCTCCGGAGGATCTTGTTCAGCGGAAACACCACTATTCAATAGTCGACGAGGTAGATTCTGTTTTAATTGATGATGCACGAACCCCATTAATTATTTCAGGGCCGGTGCCAAAGGGAGACCAACAGTTGTTTGGTGATCTGAAACAATACGTGGTTAAGTTAGTTAGTGAACAACGAAAATTAGTTAACCAATTGCTAAGCGACGCAAAAAAGCTAATTAGTGAGGGCGATACGGCAAATGGAGGTATTTTGCTTTTACGGGCATTTAAAGGTTTGCCTAAAAACAAAGCCATCATAAAGTATTTGAGTGAACAGGGGATGAAGAGCCTGTTGTTAAAAACTGAGAATATATATTTAGCAGAGAATTCGAAACGAATGCCTGAAATAACAAATGAACTTTATTTTGTAATTGAGGAAAAAACGAATTCTATTGATATGACAGAAAAAGGGATAGACCTAATTTCTACTGATGTTGATGACACCAAATTTTTCGTGTTACCGGATATTGGAGCTGAATTAGCCGAAATTGACAAGGATGCAGGCATTATGGATAATCAAAAGCTCGCAAAAAAAGACAAATTATTGTCAGATTATGCCATAAAATCGGAACGCGTACATACTATCAATCAGTTACTTAAAGCATATGCCATGTTTGAAATAGATGTGGAATATGTAGTTATTGATAATAAAGTAAAAATTGTTGATGAGCAAACAGGCCGTATCATGGAAGGCCGTAGATATTCTGATGGATTGCATCAGGCCATAGAGGCAAAGGAGAATGTTAAAGTAGAAGCTGCTACACAGACTTTTGCCACAATCACACTCCAGAATTACTTCAGAATGTACCATAAACTGGCTGGTATGACTGGTACTGCTGAAACAGAAGCAGGAGAACTTTGGGACATTTACAAACTTGATGTTGTAGTTGTTCCTACCAATAAACCCATTGCCAGAGACGATAGAAATGATTTGGTATACAAAACTAAACGAGAAAAATATAACGCTGTTATTGACGAGTGTGTAGCTCTTACTAACAATGATCGTCCTGTTTTGGTTGGAACCACCTCGGTTGAAATATCAGAATTATTAAGTAGAATGCTGAAAATTAAAGGCATCAAACATAATGTTTTGAACGCAAAACTTCATCAGCGCGAAGCAGATATTGTTGCTGAGGCCGGAAAAGAAAGAATTGTTACAATTGCCACGAATATGGCTGGGCGTGGTACTGATATAAAATTATCTACACATGTGAAAAAACAAGGTGGATTAGCTATTCTTGGTACCGAAAGACATGAGTCCAGACGTGTTGACAGACAGCTTAGGGGCCGTGCAGGAAGGCAAGGAGATCCTGGTTCTTCTCAGTTTTTTGTGTCACTTGAAGACGATTTGATGAGGATGTTTGGCTCAGATAGAATTGCCAAGTTAATGGACCGAATGGGACTTGAAGATGGAGAGGTGATTCAACATTCCATGATTTCTAAATCTATTGAAAGAGCACAAAAAAAAGTAGAAGAGAATAACTTTGGCATTAGAAAAAGACTTTTGGAATATGATGATGTTATGAATTCGCAACGTGAGGTTGTCTATAAACAGCGAAGACATGCATTATATGGAGAACGACTTAGAGTTGATATTGCAAATATGATGTATGATGTTTGCGATAGTTTAGTAGCTCAGCACCATGGCTTTACTGATTTTGAAGATTTTAAACTGGAACTGCTTCGTATACTTTCTATTGAAGCTCCTATTACCGAAGCTGAATATTTAAAATTACCAGCTCAGGAAATTATTGAATTGATATATGAAAAGGCTGTAAAAACATACCAGCAAAAGGTGAAAATTATTGCTGATCAGGCTTTTCCTGTGATTAAAGATGTTTATGAAAAACAATCGCATCAGTATGAAAATATTTTGGTTCCGATAACTGATGGAAGCAGGATCTTTCAGGTTTTGGTTAATTTAAAAAAGGCTTTTGAAACAGAAGGGAGGGAAGTAGTAAAGGCATTTGAAAAAACGAGCATTTTAGCTACTATTGATGAATCATGGAAAGAACATCTTCGTGAAATGGATGATTTAAAACAATCCGTGCAGAATGCGACATATGAGCAGAAGGACCCATTATTGATCTATAAATTTGAATCATATGAATTATTCAAGAATATGGTTGATAAAAATAATAGAAGTGTTGTAGCAGCACTGGTAAAGGCTCAGATTCCATTACGTGATCCATCTCAGGTACGCCAGGCTAAAGGGCCTAACAGGCTGGATATGAGCAAGTATCGAACTCAGAAGTCTGAATTGGGAGAGAATAGTGGTGAAGGTCAGAAAAAAGAACAAAAACTGGAACCAGTAAGAGTTGAAAAAAAGGTAGGTAGAAACGAACCTTGCCTTTGCGGCAGTGGTAAAAAATACAAACAATGCCATGGTAAGGCACAATAGAAAAAAAGGGCTCTTAGCCCTTTTTTTATTTCAA
>JARGGF010000096.1 GCA_029210905.1 Bacteroidales bacterium
AGATGTTGCCCTGGCACATTTTCATGAATGGATGACCGGAAGCGGGGTTCTATACATCAAAAGCAGGGCTCCTCACATAGCAACTGTTTTTACTACGCATGCTACCACAGCCGGCCGATCTATTGCTGGAAATGGATTGCCACTATATAAAAATCTACATTTATATGATGGCGATCAAAAAGCAAAAGAATTTAATATTGTTTCAAAACATTCATTAGAAAAAATTGCAGCTACTTCTGCCGACAGTTTTACCACTGTGAGTGAAATTACTGCACAGGAATGCAAACAGCTGCTTGAACGTGAAGTAGATGTGATAACCCCAAATGGTTTTGATGATGATTTTGTCCCGATTAAAGAGAACTTTGAGAAGAAAAGAAAAAATACCAAAGAAAAATTAAAGAAAGTAGCTGAATCACTATTTGGTTATCAATTAAAAGATAATGTTAAATTTATTGCAACCAGCGGCAGGTATGAATTTAGTAACAAGGGGCTTGATGTGCTGATTGACGCATTGGCTATGACAAATCAAGAGGAATCTATCCAAAATGAGATAGTTGCTTTCTTTTTAATTCCTGCCAATAACTACGGACCCAGAAAAGATTTGATTAAAAGCCTTTCGGATAATGCCTACACAGATTCAGGATCCAGTAATATCTTAACTCACTATCTGCACGATGCAGATTTTGATCCGATTCTTCAAAAATTTGCTAAGAATCATTTAACAAATAAAGAATCGGATAAAATTAAGGTTGTTTTTGTTCCGGTTTATCTAAATGGAAACGATGGTATTTTTAATTTGAATTACTGGGATATTTTACTAGGAATTGATTTAACCATTTTCCCTTCCTATTATGAGCCCTGGGGCTATACTCCGCTTGAAAGCCTTGCCTTTTCAGTGCCCTCAGTTACAACCACCTTATCTGGTTTCGGACGTTGGATGTTAAGTGCAAAGGTAAAATTAGATGACTGTACTCAAGTAATTGAGCGAACCGATGATAACTACAGTCATGTAGCCAGTGCAATTTCTGATGCCATTGTTAAATGCAGCGATATTTCAGAAAAAAACAATATAGCAATCCGAAAGAATGCTTTTGAAATATCAAGGATAGCTCTTTGGGAAAATTTTATTAACAATTACTACCAGGCTTATGATATTTCACTTGAAAAAAGCCGTAGATTCAGAGATGAACTAGTTCAACAGGTTCCTACCGAAACATCATTGTCTATAGATACGTATAAAAGCAACCAGCCCATATGGCGCGATATGGAAGTAAAAGCAAATCCAACCGGAACTTTCCCCGAGTTGGAAGATCTTGCAAAAAACCTATGGTGGTCGTGGAATTCTGATGCAATTAATTTATTCAAATACATTGATCCTGAAACCTGGGTAAAAACTGATGCAGACCCATTGGCCATGCTTAATGAAGTTTCGTACGAACGCTTTATGGAACTTGAGCAAAACCAAACCTTTATAGAATTTTACAACAAAGTAATTGCTAAATTTAAGGCATACATCAGTAAAAAACCTATAGAAAAGGATCAGGGTATTGCCTATTTTAGCATGGAGTTTGGAATTTCTAATAATTTAAAGATATATTCAGGTGGACTAGGAATACTTGCCGGTGATTATTTAAAACAAGCTTCAGATTCCAATATAGATATGGTTGGGGTAGGTATTTACTACAAATATGGTTATTTTGGACAAAGCTTATCCGTTCAGGGCGAACAACAGGTAAATTATATTGAACAAAATACAAATACCTCGGCAGCTACTTTATTAAAAGACGATTCTGGGAAAGCCATATCAGTTGATGTTGCCTTTCCGGGGAGGGTAGTAAAAATACAGATTTGGCAAGTGGATGTTGGACGTATAAAACTCTATTTGCTTGACACAGATATGTCTGATAATAAGAATGAAGACCGTGCACTTACCCACCATCTTTATGGTGGTGACCATAATTATCGCTTGCAACAGGAAATGATTCTGGGGATTGGCGGCATTCGTGCCCTTGAGCAGCTAGGCATTAAAAAAGATATCTATCATTTAAATGAAGGGCATGCAGCCTTTGCTGGTATTGAAAGAATTAACACACTAATGAAGAACGAGAACCTTAAGTTTTCTGAATCAGTTGAAATAGTGAGATCTTCAAGCCTGTTTACTACACATACTCCAGTACCAGCCGGGCATGATGCATTCAGTGAAGACCTGATTATGTCTTACATGGGCCATTATCCTGAAAGGTTGAAAATTACGTGGGACGAGTTTATGGACTTGGGCCGAAGCCGCCCGGGAAGAAAAGAAGAGCATTTTTCAATGAGTTTCCTGGCTGCCAATTTATCTCAGGAAATTAATGGGGTGAGTAAACTGCATGGCGAGGTAACCAAAGACATGTTTAACAAACTTTGGGAAGGGTATTTCCCTGAAGAATCACATATAGGTTATGTTACCAATGGCGTGCACCTTTCGAGCTGGACTTCAGAGAGTTGGCTGAAGCTTTATTCCGATACCCTGGGTGAAGATTTCCTTGATAATCAATCATCGGAAGATGTGTGGAGTAATATTTATAATATTGATAATAAGATTATTTGGGATTACAGAAACAATGAAAGGCTTAAACTCTTTACATTTTTAAAAACTTACCTAACTAACAAAGCCATAATATTGTATCGCAGTGCAAAGGATCTTTCCATAATTAATGAAGAATTGTGTGAAAACTGCCTGACCATAGGTTTTGCCAGAAGATTTGCAACCTATAAACGAGGACATCTGCTTTTTAGTGATCTAGACAGACTAAGAAGCCTGGTAAATCACCCTGAAAGACCTATCCGGTTTGTATTTGCTGGGAAAGCACATCCAAACGACAAAGCCGGACAAGGAATAATCCAGCAGATAGTGGAATATTCAAAAAGACCGGAATTTATTGGCAAAATAGTTTTTGTAGAAGATTACGACATCGAACTGGCAAAAAAACTGGTGCAGGGAGTTGATATCTGGTTAAATACACCTACCCGTCCTTTAGAAGCTTCGGGTACAAGTGGCATGAAAGCTGTGATGAATGGTGTAATGAACTTCAGTGTGTTAGATGGCTGGTGGGTAGAAGGCTACCGCGAAAGTGCAGGATGGGCTCTGGATGAAAAAAGGACCTTTGACAATCAGGCTTTTCAGAATGAACTGGATGCAGAAACCATTTACAACAAACTGGAGTTTGAAATTGCTCCATTGTTTTATGAGCGTGACGAAAACGATGTTCCGGTGCGTTGGGTAGAAATGGTGAAAAATTGCATTGTACAAATAGCACCTCATTTTACCATGAAACGCATGCTTGATGATTATTTTGAGCGTTTTTACCATAAACTGTTTGCCCGGAGCAAGGAAATCAAAGAAAATGAATATGCACTGGCCATGGAGCTGGCTGACTGGAAAAAGAAGATTAAGGTAAGCTGGGAGCAAATTAAAGTGGAATCGTTACGTTTTTCTGAGGCTTTAAAATCTCATCTTGAGTTAGGTGTAGATTACCATGGTGAAGTAGTTCTTGATCTCAATGGCCTTTCTCATGTAAAAATGGGACTGGAAATGGTGGTGATAAAAAGTGGTCCTAACCATAGCCAGGAAATTATTGATATAGAACCCATGAAACTGGTATCTGAAGCCAATGGTAAAGCTGTATACCAATTAAAGTTTATGCCACCCAGGGCAGGTAATTTTAGTTATGGAATCAGACTTTTCCCATTGCACGACAGGCTTCCTTACCGACAGGATTTCAGCTATGTGAAGTGGATTTAAGGTAAGATTTTAATGATAATTTAAGGCACGCTGTTGGATGACGGGGTGCCTTTTGTGCATTATTCATTCATTTTTAACATCTTCACAAACAATGCAGCGTACCATGTTTATCTTGCTCGACCATCAGCTGGCAAGACTGTTTTTGAAGGGTTTGGGTTTTCAATAGAAATTAGGATTTAATAACTATGCAAATAGGACACCCTTGCATGCTGATTATAAGTTATAAGGATCAAGCATATCAAGGCCCTGCATATTTTTAAAGTCTTTTATGTTCCGAGTAACAAGAGTAAAGCCATGCACAATTGCAGTGGCGGCAATAATGGCATCGGGTAATTTGGATCTATATTGTTTCCTTATCGCAATAGTTCCATTTACAATCTCTTCGTCTAGACCCAGAATATTGGCAGCGTTAATGAGTTCTCCAAATTTTAGTTCTTCATTTTTCGTAATACCGGCAAAGCCAAGCAATTCAATTTTATTGATTACGGAAATATAAAATTGCCCGTCGATAATACCATCAAGTAGATTTAGTGCCTTTTCGGTCAAATCCCCACCAATATATCCAATGGCAACATTTGTATCTATTAAATATCCCTGATTTCCCATTCGCTGCGCATTTGGTCCAATTGATCATTCAATTCTTTTGCCCTATCTTTGCTAATTGAGCCCCTAAGGCTAGCTGAAAGCTTTTTTCTTTCCTTTTTCATCTCCTTTATTTCCGGCACGTGTGTATCCAGCACCCTAATAATATTGATAAGCTCAAGATCTTTCAAAAGTCTTAAAGCATTATCGTTCCTAAGTTCTACTAATACAGTCCTCATTATTTTCTTACTGTTAAAGTTTCATTTTGTATTGTTCAGCATGTTGGTCGAAGGTATCATGAAATGGTAACTATCATTTTATGGCAAGCCATTAATATAATAAAAGTAAAACCTTGATTTGATATGCTTTTTAACAAAAATACGGAACTTTTACGGATAATAAAATTTGAAAAGTTACTTAACCTAATTTAAGACAACTCTTTTATTATGGGTCTATTGTTCATGGACTGCATAAGGTTTCAAATGTGCATTAATTACAATAACCGGCTAAAGGCAGTGACATTAGAAAATTCCCTGCAATTTGAAGCACATGATCGTCCGGGGGCGAAAGCTTCCTGCAAATTGCAGCAGATGATCGTCCAAGGGCGAAAGCTCCCTGCAACTTGCAGCGTAATATTGTCCGAAGGCGAAAACGTGTCGCAAACTGCAGGGGGGCGCCTTATCATTAACATATTAGATTAAATAGTCGGGATATCAGAATTAATCTACAACCAGAGCTACCGTTTTAAATAGGCCATTTGTTTTAATATTAAGATAATAAATCCCTTTTGGTAATCCGCCCATCCATACTTTTTCTTTAAAATTGATTGGGTTCCTTTTCAAGCGATAGTTATTAACACACTGCCCATTGGAATTTATTACTTCAATCAGAAGCGATTCATCTGGCAAATTATTTATCTCAATATTCAGCCAGTCTTTTACAGGATTTGGATAAAATTTTAAGTCAATGTCATTCCCAAAATCGTTGATCCCCAAAGCCAGGGAAATTGTAATGTTAATGGTATCAGAATTAAAGCAGTTGTTTATATCACCAACCAGCACATAATAGGAATACTCCCCTACCCCAATATTCCCATCAATAGTAATTAGCTGGCCAAAATCACCGGTACTCCATTCATAAGACTGATATCCTTGTCCTGCATCAAGTAACAGTGATTCATTGGTATGCAGGGTAGTATCCGCCCCGAGATGTATTTCAGGCAATGGGTTTATATTTGCTATAATTTCATTGCTAATTACAGTACCTGGGTTAGCACAGACTATAGATGATACCATTTCCAGTGTTACTTTATCCAGATCTTCCAATTCGGTGGTATATAAAATTTCGTTATGAAAGTCAATGCTTTGCCCGTTTATCCTCCAGTTGTACACAGGAGTATCCCCTCCATAAAGCGATGTTTTGTTAAACCAGATGGTATCTCCCTTGCAAAATTCCTGCAGCGTGGCATCGGATGTGATGTGTACTTCCGGCACCACTCCTGCCCCAACCGCAATGTTATAAACAGAGTCAAACTCATTGATACAGGATGTGTTAATATTCTCTGCTTTAATTCTGATTTGAGTATTGGCAGTAAGCGTTCCGGTAGGAAGAAGAATGGTTCCTGCATTACCTTCAACTGCTGCGCCAATTGGCAGACTTGTAGCATTATTCATTAACAGATAATCAACACCAGGTTCAGAATTTTCTATTTCTATATCGGTATTTCCCGAGGATGCACATATTATTTCATCTTTCAGGGTTATATTAATCAGTTGGGTTTCGAAAAGCGTTTCAACTTCATCAGCATTTAAAGCCCTTTTATAGATTCTGATATCATCAATTTTGCCTGCAAAAAAATGATTTCCAGCCTGGGGCCAATCTGTTAAATCGCCATTGGCTACTTTCCAGTATCCTGAAAAACTTTTACCGGTAGTTACCGTGATCAACTGATTATTCAGTACGCCATCCAAATAAAGTTTCATGCCTTGCGGCGATAGGCTCACTACTGCCAGATGCCATTGATCGTCGGCATAATTATTTGTGGAACTTATGGTTTGTTTGCTTCCATTATCAACACCACAGCGAACATAACCATTGTTATCCAGATAGATGATGCGATCAATATTTGAGCTGGCAGCCACATATTTTTGTTCGTCAAAACAAACTACCGGCCCACTTGTATTTGATTTAAACCAAACTGCAACAGTAAAAGTATCAGGATGTTCAAATTGTTTGGAACTAAAAATATAATCATCTACACCATCAAAACTAAAGGCAGAATAATTGTCTTCTTTATCTTTACATTGATAGGCACCACTAATTCCTGCATAATTCCCATAACCGGATTCATCAGTTCCCCAACTATCAAAAGCCCAAAAAGTGATAAGACTGTCCGTGCTAATTGGTAAGGGCTCATCATTTTCGCAGGCAGAATGTTTCACAATTACTTCGATAGGGTTTGAGGTAATGGTACAGCTTTCATTTGTCACCAAGGCCTTATATTTTCCACTTTTTGAAGCTTCATATGAAAGAGAATTAGCCAAAGGCAACAGTTCATTGTCCCTGGTCCACTGGTAGGTATAGCCTGCGCCTGTTGCCAATTCAAGAATAACGCTGGAACCTTCACAAAAAACAGTATCCGAAACGGCTGAAATGCTTGCAGATGTGGGCTTGGGGCTGTAGGCAACCTCAATTCCTGCAGAGCTCCCTGTACAACCGTTTTCAACCACATTCACCTGATAGACCCCATTTTCAGAAACTGATAACGACTGTGAATTTTCTCCTGCCAGCTCTACTCCATCCTTTAGCCATTGAAAACTGCTGTACTCCCAATTGGTGTACAAATAAGCAGGGCCATCTCCAATACATCTGTCTATACTTGAATAACTTACAACTGGGGTTGGGCACTCATCAGGCAGTGTAATTTTGATGGAATAAGCACCTTCAGCCTCGCCCATCTGATTATTTCCATCCACCACCAGGTAATAATTTATCCCACCAACAACATAAAAACTTTGATGCAATGTATCGCTCGTGGTATGATACAACCCGAAGGAATTCACACAAGCATTTTCATTACATCCGCCCAACAGGATTAAATTCATGTCTCCATCCAGGCTTTCAACAAATTCCAAATCAACCAAACCAGAATATTGTGTTGTAAATGAGTGAATTACTTCTTTATTATCCAATCCGAAAAACCAATTGTAATCAGAAATATTGGCCTCTCCATACAAACTGCTATTACCCTGATAGCTAACACCATCTTGCAAGGCAATGGCAGATGAACAATCAATAATTCCAGCTTTTGCAACCTGAATATAGGTAGAAGCATGGTTTAAATCTTCATCTGTTTCAGCCACATCACTATTAGCATCTATTTTTAAAATCAGGTACTTTGAACCATCTGTAACATTGCCAGGCAATGTCAATAAACTATTAACCTGAAGATTGTTATGTACATTTAGTTCATTTACAATGATGCTATCAACATAGATATCATCACCGCTATAGGTTTGATCATCCGAAACATAATATTTAAGTACGTTTTCAGGTGCAACTGAATTGCCAATATTTTCAACAGTGGCTACTACATTTATTTTGCCACCGGGAATCACAGTATTTGGATTAACTTTTGCATCATAGATAATTAAATCTGCCTGATTATCAGGACATTTAACATTCAGAGTGTAAGTACCTGAAGTACCATACCTGCCGTCCACAATGATATAATATGTACCAGCTTCACAATTATCAGCAAAGGAAACAGAATCGCCAGCAGCCAATAGACTTTTTCTGTCTGCATATTTTAGAATAAAAACATCAAGGTTATTGCTATTTAAGTTGGTCAAGGTAGCTGTAATTCTGCCTGAATAAGTGGTAGTAATTTTATGAATTTTTTCCTTTCCTGTGTTGTGCCAATATGAACCAACATATTGATTTACAATATTTTCTCCGTCAGTGGTTGTCCCATTATAAGGAGTGCCACATGATAATACAATTGCACTGATGCTGTCCAAATCAGCTTCCATTGGTTCGGGAACTGCACCTACCATTGCCCCCTGGGAATCCGTGAAATTACTTCCACCAGGTGTTAAATCATTTAGATAAAAATAGCCGTTGTAGGCTCCACCCCATCCCCAGTTAAAATGGAAAAAATCGTCACCCTGGTAACCATCGCAATTAAAAGCATGACCACCTGAGCCGTAGCCAACATAATACATGGGCCTTCCCGCATCAATTTCAGTTTTTAAAAGGTTTTTCCAGTTTTCATCGGTATAATTTCCCTTTCTGGTGTATAACGCATTTGAGGAATATTTGAAATAATTTACCAATGAAGTCCTTGCTGAGCTGCTCGAAGCCCCTGAACCATCAGGAGCGTAATTCATATTAACAGAAACACCGCAGTGATACAATAACGTTGCCACATCATTATTATGTGATGAAAGTGCCAATGGCATGTTGCTCCAATTATAAGTAGTATTTTCAAAATCAACAGATTGAAGCCCGTAAACTGAATGGGTATAGCTATGTTCACCCACTCCATGTTCAGGATAATCATAATATTTCATGAGCTGGGCCTGGGCAGTGGCCACACATCCAGCCCAGACATGTCCGCCCGAACCTCCGCTGGAACATTCCGGGCATAGTGCATTGTAGTAGTTCCCCTGGTTCCATGTTGTAGAAATTAATGGCGGCACATCCATAGCCACATCACTTTTTAATGTATTTAATGCAGATGATAAATATTTGGTGTCAAAATTGGAATCGCTGTATTTTTCCCAGGCCATCAGGTTTTTATTATCCGATAATTGCTTGAAATTGTCAATTGATTCAATTTGCTTTTTGTAACCCTCCAACCAATCCTTAACAGCAGGAGGCATTTCATTTTCATCAAAATTCCCACTAAGTGAGTAGGCCAAAACCGGATAAACCAACTTATTCCCTGCCACTATAACAAACCCAGCATCTTTCTCATTATTAAAAACATATAAACTTTTTACCTGTCCGCTCTTTAAAGTATTTGAAGTGGTAGATAACTGAATACTTTCTAAGGTCTTCTTATTTTTAATTTTGTACAGTTCACGATAAAAATTTTGTGCCACCTGTTCTGCCTCTGATAATGTAACTGTTTGTGCAAAAATATTTACCGAGATAAATAAACTAATTAAAAACAAAACATTTTTCATGGCAGTCATTATTTGGTTATTAGTTGGTTAATGAAAATCACAGAAGTCCATTTGAATGAAAGACATGTTGGTATATAAAATTGTTGCATTCGTTAAAATTTGTTAATCACTAAAGAAGAAATTAGATATCAATGTCGAACTCACCCCCATGAGGCTGTTTAAAAAGACAAAGAGGTCTGATTTATCAGCCTCTTTTTTTAATTATAACCGTAAACATGCATCAC
>JARGGF010000970.1 GCA_029210905.1 Bacteroidales bacterium
TAATTATCCCCATTTATAAATATTTTAATGCAGGTTGCGTTTAATTATATTGGGAGCACTTTTGATTTATACATTCTATGAAAATAAAATATACCTATTTGCTCATTTTTTTGTGTATTATTTCATATAATACTTATTCTCAAAGCTTTAAATTCACTGCTGATACGGCTTATATTAATGAGTTGTCAGAATATTTACAAAAATCAAAAAAAGAAGAAGCTACCCTTGTTTTTACCCAGTTTTCCACTTTCTGGAATTCCGGGCAGCTCACCGACAAACAAAAAACTTCAGTTATAGAGGTATCCAATAATTTGCTAAAAAAAAGGGTGCGGGTTTTTCCACATTTTTATAACTTTTTACGTTTCGTAATGTCGGTGTTAAACTCTGAAACTCAAAAAGCACAATTTTCAAACTGGATTAAAGTTTTTGAAAACTACAGCGCTGATAAATCCTTTAACAGCAGTGAAATAAATAGCCTGTTTGAAAATCTTATTTTACTTAATGATTCAGGGGCTTTTTTTGAATCGAAAGCTGTAATCTGGAAACACAATAGCAGCAATTATAAGTTGATTTATGATGTAAATTCAGAACCAACCATTAGTTTTGACAAGACTGACCTTATTTGCTATTCCAAACGTGATAGTGCCATTATTTATCAAACCAAAGGAAATTATTACCCATTAAAAAATTTATGGAGGGGACAGGGCGGAACAGTTACCTGGGAACGGGCAGGTTTTTCAAAGGACAGTGTGTTTGCTAAATTGAACAATTACCAAATTAACCTAAAACTGCCAGAATATAGAGCAGATTCAGTGTCTTTTACAAATAAAGTTTATTTAAAGTCTTCTTTGCTGGGTGTGATGGAAGAGAAGGTTTTAGCAAATGCCCGGGGTGAAAAAGCCAGTTTCCCGAAATTTGAATCTTATGATAAGCGTGTTGATATTAAGCAGGTAGTTCCCGGTATTGATTATTCGGGTGGATTTGCCATGAGTGGGAGCAAGTTTTTGGGATATGGCGATATTGAAAACAAAGCGGAATTGTTTATCTACAAAAAGGAAGATTTGTTTGCTACGGCAAATGCCAACATGTTCATTTTTGATGTCAATCAGATACAGGGTAATAATGTTAAGGTTATCGTTTCCATTGAAGATGATACGCTATGGCATCCCGGCTTAAATTTTAACTATCTTATAAAAAACAAACGGGTTGCATTAACCCGCTCGGGAGGTGGTTTGTACCGGAGCAAATTTTACAATACCTACCACAAGCTTGAAATTGACGTTAATGAAGTTTCTTTTAATCTTGAAGATACGCTGATATTGTTTAAGTCTCCACCAGCAACTACTTATCGAAAGGCAGTTTTTGATTCCAGAAATTTTTTCTCCGAAGCTGATTATGAACAAATTAAGCTGATGGATTTTATGAATCCCCTGGAAGCTGTCAGAGCAGTTGCACCATCGGTAGATGAAGAGTTTGAAGCCAGGCATCTTGCAAACTATCTGAGTAAACCAGAATCTCAGTGCGTAAATTTATTGCTTCGCTTGTCCGACTTTGGTTTTGTTAATTTTGATATTGATACCAAAGTTGCCTATCCTAAGCAAAAGCTTTTTGACTATATAAAATCGAACTACCGGCACAAAGATTATGATGCGATAAGAATTATTTCGGAACCACCTACCGGCAATAATGCTGTGCTAAATCTAAATGATAAGGTACTGACTATTTATGGTGTTAAACCTTTTGTTTTAAGTGAGAACCGGCGGGTAGGTGTAATTCCCGAAAACTCAACTATAAAGGTTAAAAAAGATCTGGAAATTGATTTTGATGGAAAACTACAGGCTGGTTTGGCAAGGATTTATGGAGAAGGCTTGACATTTCATTACGATAGTTTTTTTGTTGACCTGCAGAAAGTCGATTCTTTGCAATTACATTACCGCAGCGAGGAAAAAAACCAGGATAGTCTGTTCGAATATTCGCAAGTGAGATCTACAGTTGACAGCATTACAGGTTTATTGCGTATTGATGAGCCGGAAAACAAATCAGGGATAAAAACATATGATACCTATCCTGTTTTTGAAAGCCATCAAAAATCGTATGTATTTTACGATATAAATTCTGAAAAAGATACGGTATACAAAAAACAGGATTTCTATTTTGAGAATTATCCCTTTGAAATTGATAGCCTAAACACCATTACAAAAAATAATGTAAAAATTAAGGGTATTTTCAGATCCGGGGGCGTTTTTCCCGACTTTGAAGAAAATTTGGTGGTACAGCCTGACTCCTCCTTAGGTTTTGTTCATAAATTGGATTCAACAGGTATGCCAATATACAATGGACTGGGTACATATGATAATACAATAACATTGAATAACAGTGGATTAAAAGGAGATGGCAAGGTTACATTTCTTAATACCAGCCTGTACTCCTCACAATTTGACTTTTTCCCGGATTCGATGAACACTTTTGCCAACAAGACGGAAATGCTTAAGCAATATGGTGATAGTTTAAGCACAAAATATCCTGAAGGTAAGGCCGATTCTGTT
>JARGGF010000971.1 GCA_029210905.1 Bacteroidales bacterium
TTTCAATTTTTTCAACACCATGTTCCTTATAAAACTGCATGGCGTTTTTATTCGAAATATTCTCAGAAAAACCTACTTCTTTTTTAGGGAATATTGCATTATTTTTATCTCGTGTTACCTCTTTTCTTTTATAAGTTTCAATACGGAGTTTCTCATGAAGCTCAAAAAGTTTTCTTCTAATTTCATTTAATGCTGAAATTCGAAAAAAATAAACATTTTCGCAAAAAAGGTCTACGCTGTTTATTTCAAACATTGAACTGCCCGCTTTAGAAAGTTGAGTAATCATATTTTTTATGGATAATTCAACATTGTTGGCTGTTTCAGGTAATTCGTCTACAAAAAAAACGGTGCTGAGACCATCCTCATCAGCCAGCTTAAACTGTAGCTGATGCCCTAATTCTTTAATACTGATATTTGCTGAAATTTTACGCACTGAATTATCAGCTTCCAATGTTTTATTAAATTCGTGATCATAGTTTCGATAGAGTTCAAGCCCCTTCGTAAGCTTTGACAAATCATTTACATATAGCTTATTATCAAGCACTTTGTCTACCCTGAAACCTATCAGTTCATTATTGCTGATAAAACAAAGGCCATCACCATTATTAAAAGTTTCGTTTGTTTTTACCGTAATAAAATCCCTTTCAACTTTATCAACAATACCTGTTTGTTTTCCCATTGATTTTGGTGAAAAGCTATTTATCAGCATGGCTCCCCTGCCATCGACAAAATAAGTAGTAGTTCCCCTGCTGAAACTTCTTTCAGGATCAGGCTCAAACTTTATTTCAGTATTACCCGCAGATGATTTTATGTAATCAGGCTCAGCCATAATTACAGCATCCAGTTTTTTTCTGTAATAACTCACCACGTTTTTTACGTAGTTAATATCTTTAAGCCGTCCCTCAATTTTTAAGCTTGTTATTCCGGCATCCAGTAATTCTTTTAAATTATTTCCTAAATTCAAGTCCTTGAGTGAAAGCAGGTGGCTGTTCAGCACAATTTTATTGCCTTTTCCATCCACCAGATTATAGGGGTGACGGCACATTTGTGCACACATCCCCCGGTTGGCACTTCTGCCGGTAACTGCCTGACTAAAATAACATTGGCCGCTCAGGCTTACGCATAATGCACCGTGTATGAAATATTCCAGTTCAGCCCTGGTATGACTGCTGATTTTTTGTATTTCTTCCAGCGATAGTTCACGAGCCAGTATAATACGATCAAATCCTACCTGGTCGAGGAAACTGACTCTTTCTGGTTGAAAATTATTGGTCTGGGTACTGGCATGCAGCGAAATAGGCGGAATATCCATTTGTAGAATTCCCATATCCTGAATAATAAGGGCATCGGCACCTGCATTGTAGATCTGATGAATCAGCTTTTGGGCAGCATCCAGTTCATTATCATACAAAATGGTATTTAATGCAACAAAAACTTTTGCCCGGTATTTATGGGCATATTGAACCAGGATTTCAATATCAGCCACTGAATTTGCAGCTGAGGCTCTTGCCCCAAAACGATCAGCACCAATATAAACCGCATCGGCACCATAGTTTATGGCTACCTTTCCCGATTCCAGGTTTTTTGCAGGTGCTAAAAGTTCTACAGATTTCATTTGAAATAAAAAAGGCAAATATACAAAGGTTTTTTTGGTACTGGTTTATAGTTATTTCGGATACAAAGTGAAGATTGCTATTCTGATCGGGCTGATTTTTTACGATTGATAATGATATGCAGATTAATATTGTTTGCTTAATCAATATGCATTTTAATAACAAGGTTAATCGTCCACAGATGGCACAAATGTTCGCAGATAATTTGTAATCTGCATCTATCTGAGCTATCTATGGAATTAAAATCTCCATGTTAAAAAATTTTCATTTGGGTATACTCATATTCAATGATTCCGAAATGTTTTTTGCAATGGTTTCATTATTCAGTCCGGTAATCCATGCAATCCCCTGTTTAATCTCACCATTTATTAAAGGAATTGCATAAACTTGATCGTCAATAATGATCGCTATCGATTTTCCAATGTTTTGTTTTGTAAAATCCGCCCACTTTTTAGCACCATCCAAATTAAAATAAATCTCCACATTGGTTCCATTGGCCTTGGTCTCTTTTATAGATGCGATATTCATAACATTGCTTGGTCTAATCCCAACCAGGCCATAATACTTTTGTTCTTTATCGACCAGATAAATTGTTTTGACAAGTTTAGTGTTTTGCTCAGATAAATCAATTTGAAGAACCATAGAATCTGCTTTTGTTATATAACCAAGAAAAGGTTGCTGTTGATTGATTTCAATTTAAACACCCTTAGATTTTAGGGTATCAATTATCGCAGCAGGTATTTCACTACCGTTTGCAACTACATTTATCCCAAACACAACATTTTTTCCATATGTGTTCGTCTGTGAATCACATGAATTTAGGAAAAATAGAAAAGACATGGATACTAAAAATATCACTTTCATAATTTTACTATTTATTGTTTTCATAATTTTTATTTTTTATTGTTTTTAAATTCTTTAAAATATTCATCA
>JARGGF010000972.1 GCA_029210905.1 Bacteroidales bacterium
TTTTATTAAGATCTTTAATCAATGATAATCAGTTAAATAAGCCTGTTTCGCAAATAGAAGAAACCACAAATTTATTAGATAATATCGAAGTCAAATTTATCACTCACCAGGGTGGCTGTGGCGGAATCAGGCAGGACGCAGAATCATTGGCTAATTTATTGGCAGGCTATGTAAATAATCCTAATGTTGCAGGGGCAACTGTTTTAAGTCTTGGTTGCCAAAATCTTCAGGTTCAGTTGTTTACTGATGCACTTCATCGGATAAATCCTGATATTAAAAAGCCGGTACTCATCTATGAACAACAAAAAATTGGTACAGTCGATGAGATGTTGAACATCATTATAACAGAATCTTTTGAGGCTATAAAAAAAGCTAATAAAATTCAACGGCAACCAGCTCCATTATCAAAACTGAAGGTTGGATTGGAATGTGGTGGATCTGATGGGTTTTCAGGTATTTCGGCTAATCCAACTTTGGGTTATACCTCAGATTTATTGGTGGCTTTAGGTGGAGCTGCAATACTTTCAGAATTTCCAGAACTTTGCGGTGTGGAACAGGAGATTATAAATCGTTGTGTTACAGATGAAAGCGCCAACAGGTTCTTGTCTTTAATGAAAGCATATGAGAAATCGGTTGTTAATGCGGGATCTGGTTTTGATATGAACCCATCACCTGGAAATATCAAAGACGGATTAATAACAGATGCTATGAAATCGGCAGGAGCAGCCAAAAAGGGTGGTACTTCACCTGTGGTGGATGTGTTAGATTATGGAGAATATATTAACAAGCCCGGACTTAATTTATTGTGTACACCAGGAAATGATGTTGAGAGTACCACTGCCATGGTTGGTTCAGGTGCTAATATTGTTTTATTTACTACCGGATTGGGCACCCCAACAGGGAATCCAATTACTCCTGTTATAAAATTGTCTTCCAATTCAGAACTAGCCAAAAAAATGCCTGATATTATTGATGTAGATACAGGAAAAATTATAACAGGGGAGAAGACAATTGAAGAAATGGCTGAAGAATTGCTTGATTTTATAATTGAAGTAGCAAGTGGCAGGATAAAAACCAAGGCTGCTCTTTTAAACCAAAGCGATTTTATTCCCTGGCGCAGGGGTGTTTCATTATAAACCTTTCAAATACTGTTTTATATAATTTGTTGGTTAATAGTTGGTTGTGGGTTGTTGGTAGTTGTTTAAAAAACTTTTTGAATTAGTTTTTATGCAAAAACCAACAACTTTTTTTATGCATAGCTTTCAGATTCTTATTAAACTGAGTTGGATTAAATCAATTATTTTAACCAGTATTATTCGTGGTTTCTTTGAATTAAGTAGCTGTAAATCTGCATATCTGGCATAAAAGCAAAAATTTTTCATTTTGCTATCTCCCAATCCAGTGGTCTTATTAATCATTATTCCAAACGCGCATTATTACTTAATCAAGCAGATTTTTTAGAAACCAGCACTTTTGGTTTTGCCGTTGGAGCTGCTTTTTTCTTTCTTGAAGAAGATTTTCTAACATGGAGTTTGGGTGGCAAGACCACTTTTTTTTCAATTTTTATTTTGCCAGCATCCTGAATTTGTTCCAGAAATACCTGTGCTGTTATTTTTCCCATTTCCAGGGGAGATTGGTCGATTGACGTTATGGATAATTCCATAAATTTAGTGAAAGGTTCGTTGCTAAAACCTACCACACAAAAGTCATCGGGCATTTTTATTCCTTTCGACCTCAATTCCTGAATTGCACCCAGAGCTACCCAGTCACTCGATGAAAATATCGCATCGGGTGGATTTTTTAGCTTAAGTAATTTTTTGACAACATCTTTACCTTCTTCTATTTTACTTTTTGTTTCAATGATATAATTTTCATTAATTTCAAAACCGTTGTCAAGCAGCGCCTGTTTGTATCCGTTGCACCTATCTGTAAAAATATCCAACCTTCTGTCTCCGGCCAGGTGAGCAATTTTTTTGCATCCTTCGTTAATGAGGTGCTGCGTAGCCTGATAACCACCGTCAAAATCGTTTATTGTTACTGAGCTTACCCCTTTGATATCCTTTTTTCTATCGAAAAAGATTAAGGGAACATTCTTGCTTAGGATTCTTTTAATTATCTCATCAAAGTTAGATGAGCCATTAGATATTGACATCAAAATGCCATCTACCTGTGCATTTAACAAGGTATTAAGATTCTCTATTTCACGTGTTTCATCATTGTAACTCTGGCAAATAATAACATGATAACCATGATCCTGCAATTCTTCTTCAATACCCCTGATTACATTTGAGAAAAAAGTTCTGTTGATATGAGGTACTATAACACCGACATTGTTGCTGCGTCCACTTTTTAGTGCCAGCGCGAGTCTGTTCTGCTTGTAATTCATTTTTTCAGCAGTATCAAAAACAAGTTTGCGTGTTGCTTCAGCCGTGCCGATGCCTGGTCCGATGATCAGGGCGGTCTTTCCTGTCAGGTTTTCCATGATCAGCGAATGATCATCAATTGCGGGGTACTTACGGGAGCCGGGCAGCAGCAGGGTCATGGC
>JARGGF010000973.1 GCA_029210905.1 Bacteroidales bacterium
TACATCAAAAAATAGATACTACCGACATATTTTCAGATACAGTGTTTCAGATTGTCGCCTAAATTTGCACCATCCAAATATAAAAACTACAAAATCATGAAACCAATTATTTTACCGCTGTTTTTCCTCTTCTTTTCAACTCAATTAACTGTAGCCCAGGACTATATGGATTATATGGAACAAGGTAAATATTATTTTAATAAAAAGAATTTCCTTACGGCAATTGAAAAATTTGACCTTGCACTTGAAACAGCCAATTCCGAAACCGGCAAGAAAGATGCCCAAAACTGGAAAAACAGCAGTTTAAAAAATCTGAAAGATTATATTGAAAAAATGGAACAACTTCTTGAAAAAAATGAAATTGAATTGAACTATTCAAGAGGCATGATTAATGCAATCTATTTTTACGACAATAAAATAACCCTTGCCATTAAAGAGGATAAATTTGGTTATCTAAATAAAAACGGAAAAGTAACAATACCTTTTAAATATGACCATGCTGCAGGGTTTGAATTAAAAACCGGATTTGCAAAAGTTACCAGGGATGGGAAAAACTATCTTATTGACACTACTGGAAAAGAATATTCACTGGCTACAAATATATCTTCAATAAACGGAACTACAGAAGCTATCGATTTAAGGGAACAAAACCTGAATGAGATTCCTGAGAATGTATTCAATTATAAAGCAATTAAAATTTTATTGCTCTCGAACAACAAAATCAAAGATCTGCCTGAGGCTATAACCCGGCTCAAAGAATTGACATATCTTGATGTTTCGATCAATGTGATACCCAACTTGCCCGGAAACATTGCCGATTTAGCAAATCTGAGGCAATTACAACTGCAAAACAATTTAATTTCTAAACTTCCTGACGGTATCGTCTTTCTGACAAAACTGACTAAAATTGATCTTTCAAACAACAAACTTTTCAGCCTGCCAGAAAATATGGGTAGTTTATATCAACTTAAGGAGTTGAATCTTGACGGAAATAAATTAACCACTTTACCTGAAGATATTGGTCAGTTAAGAAGTCTGAAAATTCTTTCAATCCAGAACAATTCAATTAAACATGTGCCTGCAGGCATTGCAAATCTTTCGCAGCTCAAATCTTTGTATCTTAATCAAAATAATATCACAGATCTTCCTGCTGATATAGGAAGGTTAATTTACCTGGAACATCTCTATCTTGCCAGAAATCAATTGGGTTATTTACCAATAGAAATCAAACAATTAGCAAATCTAAAAAGCATTGATTTACAGAGCAATCCGATTCCTCAGCAAAAAAAACCTTTGATTGAAGGGTGGTTGCCAAACTGTATGGTTTTGTTTTAATAGCATTTTAATAAATGTTTACCTATTCAAACCACAATTGGAATTTCAAATTGAAATTCAATCCGGGCAATTGCATTTAAATGTTAAACCCGCTGGCGGGTACTCAAACCTACCTGATTTGGCCTCAGAAATACAATTAATTCCTTCTTTTTGAATACATTTGGCTATATAGTCCACTTTTTTGGCTAAATACTGAACAGAACTGTTTCAATTTAGACATACCTTTGTTATAAAATAAAATAGGTAGTTAAATGTATTTATTAGGATATGATATCGGAAGTTCGTCTGTAAAAGCAAGTTTGCTGGATGCCAACACGGGAAAGGTAATTTCGACAAGTTTTTACCCAAAACAGGAAGCAGTAATTCATGCACCAAAAGCCGGCTGGGCAGAACAAAACCCCGAAGACTGGTGGGATTATCTAAAGAAAGCAACTTCAGAGATATTACTCGAACCATCAGTTAATCCTTTAGATATCAGAGGAATAGGAATATCCTATCAAATGCACGGTTTGGTATTGGTAGATAAAAACCAGAAAGTGCTTCGCCCATCAATTATTTGGTGCGATAGTCGCGCTGCGGCTTATGGCGAAAAGGCATTTAACGAAATTGGAAAAGAAAAATGTCTGGCTTCCCTGCTCAATTCACCTGGCAATTTTACTGCTTCAAAATTGAAGTGGGTTAAAGAAAATGAGCCTGAAGTTTATAAAAGAATTCATAAAATAATGCTTCCCGGCGACTATATTGCCATGCGACTGACCGGCAATATTCAGACTACTGCATCCGGATTGTCAGAAGGCATTTTATGGGACTTTAAACAAAGTAAACCCGCTGATTTTCTTATGGATTATTATGGTTTTAACCCTGATTTTATTCCTGATATTGTCCCCACTTTCTCCTTACAAGGAAGATTAAAACCAGAAGTAGCGCGGGAACTAAGTCTGCACGAAGGTATAGAGGTCACTTATCGTGCTGGCGATCAACCCAATAATGCTTTTTCTCTGAATGTATTGCAACCAGGTGAAATAGCCGCTACCGGTGGCACATCCGGTGTGGTATACGGAATTAGTGATGAAACAAAGTTTGACCAATTATCCCGCGTAAATACCTTTCTGCACGTAAATCACAGTAAAGAAAAAAGCAGGTATGGAGTATTATTATGCATCAATGGCGTGGGTATTCTTTATTCTTGGATTAAGAAAATGACTG
>JARGGF010000974.1 GCA_029210905.1 Bacteroidales bacterium
TTCTATGAGGGCTAAGGCATCCTTACCCCTTCCAGGGGTAAACACAATGCCACGTCCTCTGGGCGTGGATTTTTACTAATACTGTAGGAAACATGAAGCGTTGGGAAATAATCCCATCTGTCAATCACAAATTTCTCTTGTCCCGATGATGCTAATACTTCACGTAAGGTATACTCTCCGCGAAGCCCAAGCTGATAACCAAACTTATCTATTTCGTTGGCATACAGTGAGTAGATCGAATGAATAGATCGATTGTAATCTGTCTCATTGCTATAGCCTGGCTGGTAATCATATAGTTCAGTAATTCTATTGAATAGATATAATTCCGTATTATCTTCACTTTTGCCAATTCTGCTTTGGTAGCCGGCTTCAAATTTGCCTTTTTCACTTAAGGGCAGGGTATAATCTATTTGAATACGCCAGCCAGCCGAAGGACCAACTTCTGTGCTATACTGCCCGTTTAGAATGGTGTTCTCATTATCCTTTAGATTGTTTGTATGGCTTTCTGTTCCGGTTCTGTCGCTGTAATTGGCCATTACATTAATTTCATGCCCTTTTTTAGCAAATTGGTGATAGTATTGCATGTTAATTGAATAAAAATTGCCACTCCGTTCAGATTCATCTAAACTATAGGTCTGACTCAATAAAGTAGCCGGCTCTGTTCTTTCAGAGTAATCATATTCTGATATACCCTGCCATTTTCGATATCCATACCTGAAATCAAAACTCAAAGTGTTGTTTGTGTCAGGATGGATGGAAATGCCAGAACGAATACTCCATCGCTTACTTTTGCGGTCCGATGTTCCATTTGAAAGGATGTAAAATGAAGTATCATTAATGCTTGTCATTCTTTCCGAATTCTCAAAGCCGGGATATTCTCTGTCATTGTAATCAGCGCTTACATAAAAGTCGAGTTTGTTTTTCCTGAAATTGAGCAAAATGTCCCCACCGTACTTATTATCCAAGCCTAAATTGAGGTTAGCAATTCCGTTAACTCCTCTTAATTTATTTTTTTTGGTAATAACATTTATGATACCTGATGTTCCATCAGGGTCATATTTTACTGAAGGGTTGGTGATGATTTCAATGTTTTCAATAATGCTTGCAGGGAGCTGTTCAAGTGCTTCGGAACCGTCTAGTACAGAAGGTTTTCCGTCAATAAGCACGGTGAATCCGGTACTTCCTCTTAAGCTCAGGTTCCCTTCCACATCCACTGTAACTGATGGAACGTTTTCCAATACGTCAATTGCCGTTCCGGATGCAGTTGTAAATTGTTCAGATACATTAATTACTTTTTTATCAATTTGATAGTCAACAGCTGGCTTATCAGCGATAACTTCAACTTCTTCAATCAAATCATGATTTCTGATTAATTTGATGGTGCCCAAATCCACTTTCGGATTTTGATCACTAACAGTAATATCATCAACACTTATTTTTTCATAACCCATAAAAGAAAGTTCAATATAATACTGGCCTTTTTTTATATTTTCAATTACAAATCTACCTTCTTTATCGGTAATTGTTCCGGTAATAAGCGATTTGCTTTGGTTCTCAAATAATGCAACAGTTACGTATTCTACTGCATGGTTGGTTTCATCGTCAAGTACCTTGCCCTCTATTTGTTTATGCACAGCAGGTGCCTGCGCCTGAATGTGCTCAGTATTGTATATTAAATAGAATAAAACAAATATGTATACGTAGTGTTTTTTCATTCTTAATGCTTTCGTTTAAATTAATTTGAGAATAATCATAATTCAGATTCTTTACCTCTTTAATAAAGATTTTTTTATGCTTATCCAAATAATAAACAATCAAAATTAGTTATTGTTCTTAAATCTTAGATGGAATTATTTAGAATGATTACAAATAATAAGAATTGTGAGAGGCTTGCTTTTTGCTCTTATTAAGAGCTTAGAGGGATTTTTAACTAAAACATTGTTGCTAAGCCTAGTTTGTTTAAAACTGTAGATTTAGGATGTATAAAAGCGTAAGAACCACCTGATAAATTTCTGCAATGAATTTTGCATTGAACTCATGCAGCTCGTACTTATTCAAAAAAGTATTAGTCGGTTAATATTGATTTTTAGTAGAGGTTGAAAATTAATCAAAGATTCAGGAAATTTTATTTCCTTTTTCTATAAAACATTCTTACTCCAATGCAAGTGTATATTTTTTTCGATTCATTTATTTTATTTGGTGGAACTGAAATTTCCACTATCATTTTTTTAGTTTCCTTCATATCTAATTCAATGATACCGCTTAATTCGTTTATTGCATTATCATAAAGTAGATCCTGTAATTCATTGTCTTCTTTTAATTTTATATGGATGTTCACACCTAAATCTTTTGCACAAACTGAAATATAGTAAAGATTTCCTTTATTAAAGGTTAGGACATATTGCTTTGTTTGCCCCTTTTTAAATGACTTGCTCCAGTTTAATTTGTTTTCGAACCGCGTATCTTCTGGATAAGTGCACTGTTTATACGCTTTAGATTTGGTGCAATCCTGAGCTAAAATATCAGGATAATATAATAAG
>JARGGF010000975.1 GCA_029210905.1 Bacteroidales bacterium
TTACTTCCCCCTCTTTACGTAAGTAGAGAGGGGGTGGCTCACAAAGTGAGCCGGGGGTGAGTCAAATGACGATTTAACAAAATACTGTTCAACTTTTAAATGCGATTGCCCAGAACATCTATTTGGGGTTTTGTGATTTCAAAACCCCAAACTTAAAGAATGCAAAACCAAATAAAAAGCCATTTAATTTGGCTTCTTTTTGAACCAACTAAGCTAAGCAATAACTATCTCTGCGGAAGGAGATGCTTTACCCCTGCCGCCAATTCTTGTATAAGTATAATAATTCGTAATACAGAACCTGAACCAATTGCCCTAAAATCGTTGACAGGCTATTGTTCTTTCATGTTTTTTAAAATTTTAATCGCGATTATCTCTGCTGCTTTAACCAGCGGATATGCCGCAGGGGAAGCTGTTAAGCATGGATGAGTTCCGATTTGCATGGTCAAAAATGAATTAACAGACATTCTATTTTGAATAGCTAAACCAATTACATTGGTTAATTCGCCGGTTTCTGCCCCGCCAATTGCCTCGCCGCCAATGATAACACCTGAATTTTTGGCGGCAATAAGTTTTACAATTTGCAAATGAGTATCGGGTAAATTGCCCGGATGTCGGTTAATCCCCTCAAATAATCCGGTAACAGTTGCAATACCTTCCTGTTCAGCCCGTAATTCGGTTACTCCTGCGGTACCAAAACCAGTGTCACCAATTGCTGTTGAATATATTGCAATAGTGCCACTAAATGTTTTTACCACGTTCAGGTTAAATAAATTCATGCCGGCAATTCTTGCTTCTGCACAAGCTGTGGAGGCTAACATGGTAGAAACTCTGCTACGGGTGACAAAATCACGCTTTTGGGCACAATCCCCTACGGCAAAAACATCTTTCACATGAGTGCGCATGTATTCATCAACAGCAATAAAGTTGTCTTCATCAATATAAATACCCGATTTTTTTGCTAATTCGGTATTTGGTTTATAGCCAATGGACAGCACCACCGCATCCATTTCCATTTTTTGACCATCTTCGAGTTCGATAGCTTCAACTTTCCCGGCCCCATGAACCTGGCTGATCCCTTTCCCAACTATAATATTAACTCCCCGCTGAGCAAGCATTTCATGAATTTTTTCGGCTATTTCTATATCAAAGGCCAGATTTAGGATATGGGGTAGCTTTTCGATAAGTGTAACTTTGTACCCATGCTTGGTGAGTTCATCTGAAAGCTCAACACCAATGAAACCAGCACCAATAACAGCAATGTTTTTGGCCTGTCCTAATTTGCTTTTCATATCGTCCAGATAATCCCTGTCTTTAGGAATTACAAATACATTTTCCAAATCTGCACCCAGAAGCCATTTTGGCTTTACAGGTGTTGAGCCAGTTGCAATAACCAGTTTTTGATAAGCTATTTTTTCTCCACTTGCAAATGAAACCACCTTGTTATTGGTATTGATTTCAACCGCTTCATCCACCAGTGAAGTAATTCCGTTTTTTTGCATTATGGCATCAACAGGCATCAGGTTTTTTTCACTACTGCCCAGTGTTCCGAATATGTATGGGATACCGCAAGGTACCATCATATCTTTTTGTTTTTTTACCAGAATAAAATCTTTTTCAGGCCAATGAGATTTACCTGTTACTGCTGTCACCATTCCGGCAGCACTGCCGCCAATAATTAATACATCTGTATTTTTCATTTTTTTAATCTTTAAAACTGAAATTCCTGTCCTGTTTTCACCTGTTGTATTTTAAACTCATCATAAAATGCTGCCATTGCAGGCAATTCTGTGCAATGTGACGGTACAATACGTTCCACATTTTCCTGCTTTAGATACTCAATCGTCTTTTTTGTTTGATAATCGTCTTTCTTTAAATGAAATCCACCCATAATAACTTTTACCTTGTTTATCCCGCTTATTTTTTTTGCATGTTCTGTAATATTACATATTCCGGAATGAGAGCAGCCTGTGATTATTATCAGCTCATTATTTTGAATGATCACCAAAGCAGAATCATCGACAACATAATCGTCATTGCCGTGTTCATCCTCAAAAGACGTTTTCTGGGATTCGAAATTATTTAGCCGGGGTATTTCGCCCAGAAAAATGATATCTTTAGTAATGTAACAGGGATCTACTGACTCCGTCAAATTAAACCGCTCTTTAATTTCAGCTCTTGATAATTCAAGTCCAATATTTTCTTTACCCCCTTTTCGGAATCTTTTGATAAATGAATTTGGATGCGTTATCAGTGTTTTATTGTTAATGTGCTTTAATCCATCACCATGATCCCAATGACCATGGCTGAGCACTATCACATCAGTGGAATCCTGGATGTTATAACCAATTAGCATGCTGTTTTTAAGAAAAACATTACTATGTCCGGTATCAAATAATATTGTTTTCCCGTCATGTTCTATAAGATATGATAAACCATGCTCGGCAAGAAACTTACCACCAGCCACATTTTCGGTCAATACTGTTAATTTCATTTAGATATTGTTGTTTGTATCTGTTGCAATGGTCCATTCATGATC
>JARGGF010000976.1 GCA_029210905.1 Bacteroidales bacterium
CAAGCCGGGGTAAAGCGATAAATCTTAATATGAACTCTGAAGGAGTTCAACTCATAAAGGCAATTGCCCTGAATAGATATACTCTTGTAACTATTTAACTATATTTCATTATGAAATTGCGATAGTAACTAGAACTTAGCCGTTCTTAACAACTCAATAGTGTATAAAATCACAATTTATAATAGTCTGTAAAATAGATTTTTATACTAAGTTGTTTTTTGATTTCCTTCTTATTCGTATATTTTCAAAATAGGTTATTAACTTTTTTAGCCAATCTTGTAATAAAGCAATATACATGATGAATGTTCCCAGCCAAATAACAATAATATTAAACCAAAAGGTACCTATGGTATAGCCCAAAATATTCTTTTCAGATGCATAAAATTGTGCCCTGCCCCACCTGGAATCAGGTTCCATAAAAATGGGGTCTTTTTTTTGTATGAATTCACCATCAATTTCAAGCATTTTTTTCAACTGCATTTTATTCATTACAATATTTTCCAGGCTTTTATTGTAATAGGCTTGTTGCATCTTATAAACTTCATCGCTGCCCATTTTTGAAACCAAATTTTCGTATTTTTTATCTCTTCGGTTTCCGGCTTCAATCGAAAGTTGGTTAAAAACGTTCTTTAGTGTGTCAAGATATTCCTGGGTGCTGGTTAAAATATCAATTCCTGCATTTGCAGTCATACTTTTAAACTCAGGTGTTTTTATCTTTTTTACAGCTGGATCTTTTGATAATTTCTCCAATTCATTTCTAATAACGCTAATGTTGTAATCAAAATTTTGCTTATTTCCACTCCTAAGTTCTAATTTACAGCTTGTTAACTTATTTTCAAGCTCCGAAATCAGGAAAGCAGCTTTAAACTGTTGCCTGCTTTTTTCCTTTTCATCCTTGAAGAATATCCTTTCGAATTTATTATTTGAATATTGTTCCACTGCAAGCGCTTCATAGGCCCATCTGGAGACCATAAGATCGCCAATTAACGGTACATGTTCTTTTGAAGTGATACCTTCGTGCAAATCGTCAAAGTTTACCATGGCCCCGCCCAGCAGTAGTTGCGGAACTAATATAAAAGGGATTAATATATAGATGTTTACAATTGAATTTAATGCTGAGGAAATATTAAGTCCTAATAAGTTTGCAAAAGCTGCTGTTGTAAACAATAATATCCAGTAACTAAAAGTGAGGCCTTTAACTTCAAGTATCCAATTGCCTATCAGCACAAAAGTAATTACCTGAATAGCCGAAATCATAAAAAGTACGGCAATCTTGGAATTGATATAACTAAAATGGCTCAGATTTAGAAAAGATTCCCTTTCGAGAATATGCCGGTCTCTGATTATTTCCTGCGCGCTTACTGTTAATCCTACAAAAATAAAAACAACAATACACATAAAAAGATAGACCGGAAGATTTTTATTTTCTGAAAAAATGTATTCCCCGTCGATCATGTATTTAGTAAAAAATGCAAGTATAACCGCCAGAAATGGAGTTTCAAGCAAGTTGATCAGCATGTATTGTTTATTGGTAAGTTTTGAAAGGATGTTTCGGATGGTAAAAATCTGAAACTGTTTTTCAATACTTGGTATTTTAAAAAAATTGCTCGGAAGTTTTTCCTTCTCCTTTTTAAGTTTCTGGTTAGAGATTTCTTTTTCCTGAAAAATACGGTACCAGTCTTCGGGTGTTCGCTTTCTGTTCCTTGTAAATCGTCCGTACTCATCAACTACCTTTGATTCAACTATTTCAAGGATCTGCTCCGAATTTACATTTCCACAGGTAGGGCACTCACTTTCCTGAGCATTTACGTGCTCTGTAATTTCTTTAAAATAAACAACGGCGTCAATTGGGTTGCCGGCATAAATGATGTAGCCATGCTTGTCCATCACCCATAATTTATCAAGCAGTTTGTAGATGTCTGACGATGGCTGGTGGATATTCACAATTACCAGTTTTCCTTTAGAAGCTTGTTGTCTCAGCAGTAGCATTACCATTTCAGAATCGTTTGATGACAAGCCTGATGTTGGTTCATCAACAAACAAAACAGAAGGTTCCCTCATTAGTTCAAGGCCAATATTAAGCCTTTTCCTCTGCCCGCCACTTATAAATTTTGCCAGGGGGTTACCCACTTTTAAATCCTTAATGGCTTGTAAATCAAGGTCTATTAAAATTTTTTCTACTGCTTTTTCAATTTCATGCTCATTAAAATTACTGAAACATAATTTGGCATTGTAGTATAAATTCTGATATACCGTAAGTTCCTCAATAAGCAAGTCATCCTGAGGAACATAGCCGATTACGCCTTCAAGGTAATCTTTCTCTTTATGGATATCGTAACCATTTATGGTAATTGTACCAGTAATCAGTGGCAGTTTTCCATTCAAAACATTTAGCAGGGTCGATTTTCCAACCCCACTTCCACCCATAATTCCCATAAGGTTTCCCGATTCTTCAGTAAAACTGAAATTCTGGATACCATTTTTACTGTTTTTGAAGTGAAAACTTATATTTTCAGCTGTAAAAATAAG
>JARGGF010000977.1 GCA_029210905.1 Bacteroidales bacterium
GTACTAATAGTATTAGGAACTATTATTGGATATGTTGCAATTATGTAAAATTTACAATCTTTTTAATAGATAGCTTATTTTTTTAATTTTTCAATATACTAATTTCTAATTTCTAAATTCTAAAACATGAACTACTCATTTAACAAAAAACTCACAGGTTTTACCTTCGAACAAGCAATTGAGCATGTAACTGCAATGTTTAAAACAGAAGGTTTTGGTATAATTTCAGAAATTGATATGAAAGCTACGCTTAAATCTAAAATCGATGTTGATTTCAGGAAGTATAAAATTCTGGGAGCCTGCAATCCTCAATATGCCTACAAAGCACTTCAAGTTGAGGATAAAATTGGCATTTTCCTTCCTTGTAATGTTGTGGTGCAGGAACATGAGAATGGTGAAGTAGAAATATCAGCAGTTGATCCTATTCCTGCCATGAGTGCGGTTGAAAATACAGAAATGGAGGCTATTGCTGCTGAAATTCAGCAAAAAATTAAAAATGTAATGGATAAGCTATAACATAAATTCAGATATCCTGTCCTGGCGTAATCTGGTGTTTTGCATTACGATAATGTGGTCATTGGTAACTGGTTATTAGTAACTGGCCACTGGTATGTTTAGTGACTAATTTATATTAACCAGAATAACAATTCTAGCTTACTACCTCTATAAAATTAAATTCACTGATAATTATTTTATTGGTAAGGGCTGGGTGTTGCTATATATCCTGCAACAATTCTGCCAATCTTTTTAGTTCTTTTTTCACCTGGCTGATACCAATTAAACCACCGGAAATGCCACTCGAATGTTTGGTTACTTTAAGCTCATGTGCCCCATTTTCATCTTGTTTCAACTGCACTGCAAATTTGAAATATTTTACAAATGCACCAAACAGAATACGCATAATGCGGTTACCTTTTTCGTAAACTGAATTGGTACCTGCACCTTCAATGTGCTTGTAACCAGCACCAGCCATCATGTCTTCCACTTTTCTTATTAGTGTCGACATATCGGTGCCACTATATTCATGTACAAAAAAATCACCTGTTGTTTGAATGTTTTTTATAAAAAAAGCCATAATGAATTTTGCTTGGGTTAGTACTATTTTTTAACTAAAGATAATGATAATCGTTTTTTATTACAAAGATTTAGGTGAGATAATTTTACAACAATTTTCGGGCAATTTTTTTTGTTGTAATGTATTGAATATATGATAGAAACCAAATTTTTCTTAAAACGCAAAAGCAAGCATATTATGTCTGCTCACAAATCCAGTTTTTTCAATGGTTTTTTGAGAAGCAATGTTATCAACAGCGCAACCACAAGTGGGTTGCCAGCCATTTTTTATACAATGATTTTTTAGATAGTTCAGAATAAAAGTACCATATCCTTTTCTTCGAAAATTCGGCGCTACAGCCATACCTATGTCATAACTTTTTTGACCATCGACTGCTGGTTGAAAGATTCCATATCCAACAAGATCTCCTTTGTTTTTATATATAAAAATCGCCCTCTTTTTTATGGTTATTTCAATTTCTTCTTCAGTATCAAAAACCCCTTCCTTTAATCCTGCAATAGCTTTAAAATCGGACATTGTTGCGATTCGTACCTCGTCAATTGCATTTAGAGGAACAATTTCTTTATCAATAATATTTCGATACAATACACCAACAATTTTCATTGATTTGTGCAGGTGGCAACAGACTTTTAATAGCACTGAATCAAATGATTTACAATAAGCACCTGTTAAGTATTGCTTTTTTACTATTTCATGAAAAATTTCGGAACATTTTGGCAGATATTTATCTTTAAGGTAAAATTCCATTAAGTAGTTATCATTCAGCTTCATAAAATAACCTATATCTTCACCATCTAATTGAATAATATATTTTTCTGAGGCTGGTACCATTAATTCTAAAAATAGCTCTTGCGATTCATACAGAGCGTTTAAATATTGTTGACGTAGCTCTGATAACTGTTGAATATCAGTACTTTGAAATATATACATCGGTTTGAAAGGTTGGTTTATTATTTACATGAGTAGAGAAGCTAACAAATGTATTTTCTGGCTTCAGACTTCCAATATAAGGGTTTTAGGTTACCCAATTACAAATTCATCCAATAACTTAGGTACTTCAATCATATCCCAGCCATAGGTATCTTTTAATTTTACGCGCAGTGTATTTGCCGCTTGAGATTCCCCATGTGAAATAAATACTTTCTCTGGCTTGTTTTTAATTTTTTCCAGCCATTTAATAATATCAAACTGATCGGCGTGTGATGATAAGGTAGTGATGCTTTCAATAGTTGCATTTACAGGATAATATTTCCCTTCAATTTTTATTTCATGTGTGCCTTCCTTTAGCATGCGGCCACGGGTTCCTTCTGCCTGAAAACCAGTTATTAACACCGTGCATTTAGGATTGGGCAATGCCTCTTTCAGATATTCCAGAACCCGTCCACCGTTCATCATGCCACTTCCTGCAATAATTATTTTAGAATAATTTTCTTTCGAAAGATCTTC
>JARGGF010000978.1 GCA_029210905.1 Bacteroidales bacterium
GGCAAGCACATTTTGTAAAAAATATGTTTATCAGGCCAACAGAAGCAGAACTTGCCAATTATGGAGATCCTGATTTTGTGGTAATGAATGCTTCTAAAACAAGCAATCCTAATTGGAAAGAACAAGGACTAAATTCAGAGGTTTATACAGTTTTTAACCTTACTGAAAGAATGCAGGTTATTGGCGGTTCATGGTATGGCGGCGAAATGAAAAAAGGTATTTTTGCCATGATGAATTACTTTTTACCATTGCGTGGAATGGCTGCAATGCATTGCTCAGCAAATAAAGGAAAAGATGGTGATGTTGCTATTTTCTTTGGTCTGTCCGGAACTGGTAAAACCACCCTTTCTACTGATCCCAAACGGGAACTCATTGGCGATGATGAGCACGGCTGGGATGATCAGGGAATCTTCAACTTTGAAGGTGGGTGTTATGCAAAAACCATTAAACTCGATAAAGAAAGTGAGCCAGATATCTATGCTGCCATTAAAAGAGACGCACTGCTTGAAAACGTAACAGTTGATGCCAGCGGCAAAATCGATTTTGACGATAACTCAGTTACAGAAAATACACGTGTTTCTTATCCTATTTATCATATTGATAATATTGTAAAACCGGTTTCAAAAGCCGGCCATGCTTCTAAAGTAATTTTCCTTACTGCTGATGCTTTTGGTGTAATGCCTCCGGTTTCAAAACTGACACCAGAGCAAACCAAATATCATTTCTTATCGGGATTTACTGCTAAACTTGCCGGTACTGAGCGTGGAGTAACTGAACCACAACCAACATTCTCCGCTTGTTTTGGTAAAGCGTTTCTATCGCTTCACCCCACTAAATATGGCGAAGAATTAGTTAAAAAAATGGAAGCTCATGGTGCAGAAGCGTATTTGGTTAATACAGGCTGGAATGGTAGCGGAAAGCGTATTTCAATAAAAGATACCAGAGGAATTATTGATGCTATTCTTGATGGTTCGATTGAAAAAGCAGCAACCAAAAATATTCCGATTTTTAACCTAAGTGTGCCAACTGCGCTGCCTGGAGTAAATCCTGAAATTCTTGATCCAAGAGATACTTATAAGGATTCAGCCGATTGGGATAAAAAAGCTAAAGATTTAGCAGAGCGTTTTATTAAAAACTTTGTTCAATATACTGATAATGAAGAAGGTAAAGCCTTAGTCCTGGCTGGCCCACAATTATAAAGAAATTGATGTTTCGAATAAAAACCCGCGTAAATGCGGGTTTTTTTTATAACCTCAAGTGTTGATTTTGACGATTATTTTGTCAAACTCTTTAAATTTTTTGTTAAAGTAAAGTATTATCAACATTTTTGTTATTTTTGACAAAAATCACACACATTGATGTTTTACCTTGATCAGAATACCCTGGTAATTGTAGCTGCAGGTGTAACCCTACTAATTGCAATATTGCTTATTTACTTAAGGTCTATTTCAAAACAGATAAAAGGCCCAAATTACTGGTCTGCTGGAGGTATTTTAATTAGCTTTGGTTTATTTCTTTTTGCCTTCTATTCCTATTTTGGAAGCTATACCACATTCGTTATAGGTGGCGCTTTTATTACCCTTGGTATCGCACTTTATCATGCGGGTTTAAGAAAATTCAGAAACGAAAAAATTGTGTATTGGTTGCTTATAGGGCTTCCGGTAGCACATCTCATACAGGGAACAATCTTAACAATTGTATTAGAGACGGAAAACTTGCGTATGTTAATATACTCATTGTTAAATATTTGTATTGCCATTGCTATGATTTTGGAATTTAGAAAGCTAAAAGAGGAATGTTATAAAAAAGTATCAGATATTGGTATACTTGTCTTTTTTGTCTTTGGACTTTCTATGGCTATTCGCATGATTTCAACCTATGCATTGCACCCATCAACGGCAGCAGATGACACAGCGATAAATAAAATAATTTTTGTTTCTACAATTTTGTCTCAAATTTTAATGGCTTTTGTATTTATATTATTGTTCAATATTAAATTGTCTGAAGAACTTAAAGACCAGGTAAAAAACAGGGATCGCTTTTTTTCAATAATCTCGCATGACTTAAATGGCCCGGTTAGTACAATATCTGAGATGCTAAAAACCATAAATAAGACAGAACTTTTTAATAGTGAACGACGTGAATTACTACTCAGTGAACTTGAAAAATTAAGCAGTTCAACCAGTCTTTTGCTTCAAAATCTGCTCCAATGGTCCAGCAATCAGGTGAACAATATTAAGGTTTCGAAAAAAAACCTGGTTATCAATGAATTAGTCCAACAAAATATCGATTTACTCGGACAGGCTGCAAAAGCAAAATCGATTTTAGTTTCCTATACTAATAGATGTAAATCAACTTGTTTTGCAGATCCAATGATGGTAGATACCATTCTGAGAAATCTTATTTCAAATGCTATTAAATTTACTCCGCAGTATGGAAAAATAAATATAGAAAGTGATGAAATTGAAGGAATAATTGAAATAAGGGTAAAGGATAATGGACTTGGCATGAGCGGCGA
>JARGGF010000979.1 GCA_029210905.1 Bacteroidales bacterium
AATGCTAAACGATCGACTCTTTTTCGCCAATAATCTTTTGAAAGAGGCAACCTTATATCAAATAAAGCCTTACGCTGATTCATCAGACTATATATTAGTGGTTTCACCAACATTTCAAATTGCACAAATGACGAAACCGGATTGCCAGGTAAACCGAAACAATATTTGTTTTCACGAACTCCAAAAACTGTAGGTTTTCCAGGCTGAACAGCAATTTCCTGAAATAACAATTCAAATTTCAGCTTCTGCAATATCTCAGGAACCAGATCATAATCACCTTTTGAAACACCACCTGTTAATAAAATTATATCGTTTTCCTGATAGGCATCTTCAATCATTTTCATTGTTTCTGCCTCAGTATCACGTGCTATTCCATTATACCAGGCGTCAATACCAATATTTTTCAACTGAGCTACCAACTGCGCACCATTGCTATTTCTTATTTGGGATACAGAAGGTGTAAGGTTGGGCTCAACTATTTCATTACCCGTTGGAATAACTGCTACCCGTGGTATTTTTGCGACACTAACCAAAACATAACCAACTGAAGCCATTGTAGCCACGTCTTGTGCTTGAATCTTTATACCCTTTTTTATTACAACATCTCCTTTTTTAATATCTTCAGCCATATAGCAAATATTAAGCTGTCGCTTTTCTGAAGGTTCAATGTTGCAAACTTCAATTTCTTTAACTTTTTTTGTGTAAATTATTTTGCCTTCTTCAGTTTCTTTGGTGTGCTCTATCATTAACACACAATCTGCTCCTTCAGGAATCATTGCGCCTGTCATTATTTTAGAACACTGGTTCTTTTCAATTTTTTTTTCAGGAACTTCTCCAGCCGCAATTAATTCTATTACTTCAAGTTCATTATTGATATCGTCATATCTACAAGCATAGCCATCCATTGCTGATTTGTCAAAAGGGGGCATATTCATATCAGATACAACATCTTCTGCTAAAATTAGTCCCAACGATTTTTCTAGTTGTACTGATTCAGCATCTAAAGTTTTGACTGATTTAATTATAATATTAAGTGCTTCTTCAAATTTTATCATTTCCTATTTATCTACTATTTCTTCAATAACAAATAATCAATATAATTATTCTTCAATCACCCATTTACCATTGGAAATACCTAGTTGACTGACCGTAAAATCATGATGTTTTCCATCTGTCAATATTATTTTATCTGCAAATTTTTCAAGTTCTTTAGCGCTTGGTTTCATCTCATTTTCCTCTTGATTTTTAATGAGCAGAAAAAGATCGGGTTGTAATATTTTTCTCATACTGTTTGATTCACAAACAATTAAACAGTTTTCATTGATTTGATCAGTAAAAGATAAAAATGCCTTTTTGAGTGCATGACTTTTTACTTTTAATCGAAAAACCCTTTTAGCTCCAGAACGCAACATTTTTCCAGTATCTTCATCAGATTTGTCATCAAATTCTTCAATTAATCTAAAATCATTTTCCAGTGGACTTCTTTCCTTTCCATGAAAAAAGTCATCACCCTCGTATATAGTTTTTACTTTTAGACCTATAATAGCGTATTTATTTGAAAAATGTTCAATTATCTGACATGAAAAAGTAGTTTTCCCCACATTCCTGCTTGCCCCTCCAATTATTAAAACACCTTCATGTCTGTTATACATAAACACAACTGAACTATTGTTTATTTATTTTATTGAAAAACTTTTTGGTGACCCTTTTTATAGATTGAGTGATATCATCGCGCAGTTCTTCATATGCAGAAATTAAATCTTCTCCTTCAGGTGTTAAGTAGGAATGGCCGCCATCTTTACCTCCACGCTGTTTATCAACCAGTTTGAATCCAAGCAAATCCTCAGATTTACGGACAATTCCCCAGGCTTTTCTATAACTCATTTCCTGTTTATCTGCAGCTTGTTTAAGGGAACCAGACAATTTAATATCCTTGAGCAGGCCAAAACATCCTTCACCCATAATACCTTCATTGTTAACTGTTTTTAACCACACACGGTAGTCAAGAAAAACATCATAATATTTATCACCACGAGAACCTGCCATTGTATAGCAATTTAATACTCATAAAATAATATCAAGGTACAAATAAATACATTTTAAATGCACTTGAGCCCATCGATATGTTAATATAAACATATCTACAAAAATAGAAAATAGAAAGCAATAAAAGAATAATTTATATCATGTATGAATTTTATTTAGCCAGGTAGGAAAATAATTATTGATGAAATTGCCAGTAATAGATTGGATGAATATACTTATCTTAATAAGAAAAAGAAAGCTATTATATAGTTAGATATCACATCTTTACTATATTAGTAAGCGCGAAAATTAATTATTATGGCGAATATAGGTTTCTTTGACAGGAAAAAGGGAATAGGTAGATTAATGTTTTTATACACACATGAGAGTTGTACAAAATAAAAAAGCCTGGTTGAAAAATCAACCAGGCTAATAAAAAAAAGTGGCAACGACCTACTCTCCCGCTAATACGCAGTACCATCGGCGCTAAT
>JARGGF010000097.1 GCA_029210905.1 Bacteroidales bacterium
TCAAGGGTTTGAAAGACGAAATTGTAGAAATAGATATAGTTAGCAGGATCATTAAGGTATTTTGGGAACTGGTCGGGATATTGTGCACAATCAATGGAATTGATTTTTTGGAACTACAGGGCGATGTTTTTAGGAACAATGAATTTATGGAAAAAATCCTAAAATTACTGCCTGAGAAAGTGATGGATAAGGCAGCATAATCCCAGAAATGAATAAAGTCAACTGTATTGTATTGATAATGAATACTATATAATGAGAAATGGAGTTGTTTCTCGTAAAAACATACTCCGATTTTAGTGGAGAATTCTACACCGAAACTTTAGTTGTTAATTGTTAATTGTTAATTGTTTCATCCATAAATTACTCTAAAAATACTTGGAAATTTGGAGAAGATCATAATTATCACAAAAGATCAGTGTTCGATTAACTACATTTCTACAATAGTAATTTTTCTTGTAAGTCCCAGATATTCAAATTCAGTTTTTTCCCATTTTATGCGATCTTCCCACGAAATTTCTGTTGACGGTTTAATTTCAAATAATATCAGGTATCCGTGTTTTTGACCAAGTTTGTCTAAGTATCTTGATAATTGTACAAAAGCCTTTTCTTGTTTGTAGTTGCTGTTCTTAATTTTCAGTTCCAAAATAAAGCGCTCTCCTGCAAATTCAACAAGCAGATCTGTCCTGCCTTGGCCAATTGCCATTTCCCTTTGGATATTGCCGCCGCCGTTTAAAACCCTTTGCAAAAAAGCCATGATAAGCAATTGATGTCCGGCTTCTTTATAGCTGAAACGTTCAATCCAGCTTTCAGAATTTTCACGGTAAAACTCTTGAAAATCTTTTAACAAAGCTTCCATATCAAGTTTCCCATCAGGTTTAATAAACCGGTTTATTTCTATTTTCCCTTGCAAACTATCCTGAAAACTAAGGTTTAATACTCTAGGGATTATTTCGTTATAAATTTGATTTGAAATAACTATGCCGTTTTTTGTACGTTTTACAATTCCCAGATCGATAGCATATTGAATTTTATCATTGTATTCATTATAAACCAAATCACTCCCTGAAATTATCGATTGGATAATAGGCTTTACCCTTTCGTCCTGTAGTTTGTCCATTAAACTATCCAAATGGGTATCACGGCGTAGTATCAGGTTTTCTTTTGCCTGGCGGGCAATTTCAGGTGTGATTGGCAAAGAATAATCTTTTTTTAATATTTCTTCGGTGATTTCCAAAGCCAATGCATTTGTAAGCCATGGTTGGCCAGATGTATATACGTATATTAATTCAATAACCTCATTTGAAAATACTTGTCCTGTCTCGTTAGTATATTGTTGATACAAATCAGCAATTTCCTGTTTTGAAAAGTTTTTTAAACTGAAAGATTTCGCTTTAATATTAAACGGTGAACCACTGCCAATTGAACGATCATTATCACGGACGCGATCCTTATAATCCCTAACATCTCGCAAACCAATAAGGCCTATTGATGCAGGGAAATTTTTTGGGCGCAACTGAAAACCATCCCTTAGTTGGCGAAGCACTGAAATCAGCGTATCATCAATTAATGCGTCAATTTCGTCGATAAATAAAACCAAGGGTAAATTGCTTTGCTTGGCCCAATCAGACATGTAATTGTACAAAGTTGATCCTTGATAGGCCTCAATCATTGGAGGCATTTTGTCTTGTGCAAGGAAATGCATTGCCTGATTGTAAACAGCATTTATCATTAAATAATTGGCTTCTTTTATACTAATACTTTTATATCCAGCCTGCTCAACCGAGAATACCAATGCCGTATATTTCCCCTCGTTGTTTAATTTTCGGGTAAGCGAATGCAGTAAGGTAGTTTTTCCTGTTTGCCGTGGGGCATGGATAACAAAGTACAGATTGTTGTTGATCAAATTCATAATTTCGCCCTCTAATCCTCTCAAAGGGTTTATGATATAATGCCATTCAGGGTTACAATAACCGGTTGTGTTAAATATCCTTTTTTGCATGGTATAAGCCTTTAATCAACGAAGGTACAACAAAATAATAATTATGACTATTGTTGCAAACAAAAAAAGCGCATCGCACTTAGTGCGATACGCTCAAATTAACATGAGGAAGAACTTGAAATTCAGTCTATTCCATATACCCATATTTAAAGTCTGTTGGGCTCACCAGCGTTTCTTTTACGGTTCTCGGATTGACCCATCTTAATAGGTTTAGTGAACTGCCGGCTTTGTCGTTGGTACCTGATTTTCTTGCACCACCAAAGGGCTGAAGACCAACCATGGCACCAGAAGGTTTATCATTGTAATAGAAATTACCTGCTGCATATCTTAATACTTTGCATGCTTTTATGGTAGCATATTTATCTGTGGAGAAGATTGATCCAGTAAGCGCATAGGGCGAAGTTTCATCGCAAAGCTTTAAGGTTTCTTCAAATTTATCATCTTCATAAACATATATGGTCATCACCGGTCCAAAGATTTCTTCTTCCATACTTTTAAATCGTGGATTGGTTGTATGAATGATGGTTGGTTTTATGAAAAACCCTTTTGATTTATCCCCTTCGCCACCTGCAAGTATTTCAGCTTCAGGCGATTCCTTAGCATAATTAATGTAGCTCATTATATTATCAAACGAAGCTTCATCAATAACCGCATTGATAAAATTGTTAAAGTTTTCAACTCCGCCCATTTTCATTTCATTAACCATTCTAACAATATGGCCTTTGGTTTCTTCCCAAAGTGAAGCAGGTATATAGGCACGCGATGCAGCCGAACATTTTTGTCCCTGGTATTCAAAAGCACCGCTTACAATTCCGGTGGCTAATTCCAAAGGAAGTGCCGAATGATGGGCAAAAATAAAATCTTTTCCTCCGGTTTCACCAACAAGGCGTGGATATGACTTATAAAGATCAAGGTTTTCAGCCACTTTTTTCCACAGATGGTTAAAAGTTCCGGTGGAGCCGGTAAAGTGAATACCTGCCAACTCAGGATGATTCAACACTACATTGCTAATGGTAGCCCCCGAACCGGGCACAAAATTAATAACACCATCAGGAATTCCGGCCTCCTGGAATATTTTCATTAGATAATAGCTTGATAATAAAGAGGTTGTTGCAGGTTTCCAAACCGTTGTATTCCCCATGATGGTTACTGAAGTATTCAGGTTGGAGGCAATGGCTGTAAAATTAAAAGGCGAAATGGTAAACACAAAACCCTCCAATGGCCTGTATTCTAACCTGTTAATGTTTCCAAGTCCAATACCTGGCTGATTCGAATAAATTTCGGAAAGGAAAAATGCGTTAAACCTTAAAAAATCAACGGTTTCGCAAACTGCATCAATTTCAGCCTGGTAGGCGTTTTTATCCTGACCAAGCATGGTGGAGGCATTCATCACATAACGATATTTTTTTGAAATCAATTCGGCAGCCTTAAACATAATTGAGGCCCTTTCCATCCACGAAAGTTCTAACCATGCTTTTTTTGCCTCAAGGGCGGCCTCCACTGCAAGCTGAACATCCTCAGTGCGCGCTTTATGGTATGTTGCCAACACATGCTGATGATTGTGGGGCATCACTACTTTGCCGAGGTTGCCGGTTTTAATTTCTTTTCCACCAATAATAAGTGGAATTTCTACTTCAAGGTTGCTTTGTCTTTCCAGTTCGGCTTCAAGCAGTGCACGTTCTTTGCTTCCTGGTAGATATTGTAAAATAGGTTCGTTAACTGGTTGCTTAAACGTAAATATTGCGTTATTCATTAGTGTATAGTTTTATATATTAATAATTTATCGATATGAAATAAAGTACATATCGATGCAAAAATATGTCAATCATTTATAATAAAAAATGATTTTATTCATAATGAAACAAAAATAGCTTCGGTTTTGTTCTTATAATATATTTTATTTAGAAATATTTTAAATAAATAAATCAATAAGGATTTAACATTCAGATAATTAGTCAGTTGACTGTTTTTCCTAGTGAGGTAATGTTTTGCTTATTTTTCTGGCTAATTGGCACCTGGGATGAACAATAAGGATAAGGTTGGCGAAAAAAACTAATTTCCAGAAAATTTCAAAAAAAATTATGGTTGAATAATCGACCACCGTTTGTGTTTTATTGAACAAACCCTAAGTAGTTCGACCGTAAATAATGTTTGAAAATTCTGCAAAGCGGAAAAAAAATCATTATCTTGTGGCAATAGTTTCATTTTGTTTTAAACAGTAATATCTTTGTAATCAGAGATAGTACACCTAAAATAATTTGTAAACAATACGTGTCATTATGTGCCAGTTACTTTAAGTTGGCATTGAATTTGAAGTAATGAATATATTGTGTTCTAGTAAATTACTTAAAATAGGAAAAAGTGGAGCTTAGCAATTTCATAAAGGAGATATTACTAACCAGGGATAATGTGATTGTCCCGAATTTTGGAGGTTTTGAAAAAACAAAAGTTTCAGCTGCAATAGATGAAGCTACTGGTGAAATGACACCTCCGCACAACACCGTTGTTTTCCGACCGGAACTAACTGCTGATAGCGGAGTGTTAATCAAACATATTGCCGAAAAAGAAAAGATTAGTGAAGATGCTGCTAAGGAAGAAATTACCAAAGAAGTTGAAGCGTGGAATAAATCTTTTGAAACAGGTAAAAATGTGTTGTTAAATGGGCTGGGTATGCTTCATAAAGATGTGTCGGGAACTATTTCGTTCACAGCCACTATCAAACCTTCTGATTTTCCTGATTCATTTGGATTGCCTATAATTACCCTTCAGGAAAAATCGGCCAGTGTGCAACAGCCCATTGTGAAAAAGCCGGAGAAAGAAAAAGTAGTAAAAAAAGAAATCCCTAAGAAAAAAGTTCCGGAAAAGAAACCAGTTGTAAAAAAAGTAAAAAGAGAACCTTCCGGGGATAACAAAATCAGTAAAAAGCTAATAATAGGACTGGCTATTGGCATTCCGGTTGCTGCCCTTATTGTTTTGGGAGCACTTAATTTTGACTTTGTAAAACAAAAATTTAACGACACTTCAAACTTTGTAAGTGGCTTAATTTCAGGAAATAACGATAAAGACACAACCAATGTAGTTGTTGAAAATAAAGATACCTTATCCGCTCAGGATAGTGCTGATATGGAAACCGAAGCTATTTTGCAGAATTATACCATTATTAATGCCGAAACAAACTCCAGGATGGAGCCCAAAGTTGAAGAATTAAGAACAGTAATAAAAGTACATATTATTGCTGGCAGTTATAAGCGAAAGGATTATGCCCAACGGCACAGAAACAGACTTAACAAAAAAGGTTTTAAAGCTGAGGTTTTGCCTGTAAATCAAGGACTTTTCAGGGTTTCAGTTGGTGCATATGATAATATTGAGGCCGCAACTTCCGATTTTGACAGAATTAAATCAATTGATGAAAGTGTAAATATCTGGATTTTGATTAACAATTAATTACCTATAAAAGCCGACTGTATATTCATGAAATAAAAGATTGATGAATCGCGCATAAAAAAAGATAAGGGTGTCTAAAAAGTGATTTCTTTGCCACAAATTATCAAAAACACCAAATTACACAAAATGTAATACATTGACAATTAATATTTTGTGATATTTGGTGCATTTGTGCATCGCCTTCGGCAAGCCTTGCGCCTCCGCTAAAGCTTCAGCGGCACGCGGATAGCGACCGAAGGTTTTAGTGGCTATTTTTCTTTGTTTTGACTTTTTTGACGACCTCTTCTTTTTTTGAATTACTATTTTTAGTTTACCGGCACCGAAACAAACCTGATAGTAGACATTAAAGCTTCCAGCTGACGCTGATAATTTCTCTTGGAAAGCTTTGGTGCAAAAACAAAACCAAAAAGTATGGTTATTCTGTTACGCTGAACTTCAGGAACAGCAATAGCAACATACGAACCACCCATTGCATAACCTTCTGTATTCCAAAGACCTCGTAATTCAACCGTAAAATTATTGTTGGTAAGGTATTTTGTATATTCAGATTCTATTTGACTTTCAATTTGCATGTATGAATTATCAACAGGCCCGGGAACATTCATTTTAAGTACCGAATCAATCTGATGAATCAGCATATTGCGCTGAAACTGAGCTGTATCGGTATAATCAACAAAAAACACAAACAGACCTTGAGTTAATACGGTGGTTTCATGTGTAATCCAAACAAATTCTTTTTTATTATCTTTTATTGTAAAACCAGATGGAATATCCAACTCTATTCCCTTCTGTCTAAGCAGTCTTTTGGTTTCAGCGGCTTTAAATTTTTTGAAACCCTGGATGTAATTTTCTCTATCAGCAAGAAGCAAGGAATCAACAATGCTGCTTTTGTATTTCGAAAACATACTATAAAAAGCTGAATCGTTTTTTGCACTTATTTCAAAATAAATTTGGGGTCTGGACCAAACATTACGTTTCATTTTTACAAAGTTTTCCTCATTCTGAGGAGATATTCTAACCCTGACAATATTTCGGTGCGTTTCGAACAGGCTTGAGAAAGCTTTGCCAGGGATGTTAATGATATCAAACATAGGTTCGTCCTGCGGCAGACCAAAAACGTCAGCGGCAAAAGTTTCCCTTAAACTATCCCCAACAGGCGATTTCCATTTATTGTCATCTACAATCAATAACATTTCGCCAGCTTTCCCTGTGGCGTTAGGCCATAGGTCAGCATTAGAGCCACCACAAGATTGGAGCAGAAAAGCAAAAAAACTGAAAAGTAAAAATAGGTTCGATTTCATGGGTTTCAATTTAATAATAGGATTTAGTTGTGATCAGATTTTAATTTATAAAGGTATCCACCTTGATTAATCATACATGCACAGTATAACCACTTGATAATCAAAAAGTTTCTAATCAATTATTTCTTTTCTATTTTTTTTTCTGATTCGTCTTCTTTTTCGTCGTTGTCGTCACTTTTGGTAGCTTTCTTGAACTCTTTCATTCCTTGTCCAATACCTTTCATCAACTCAGGAATTTTTCTTCCTCCAAATAATAGCACTACCACCAATAAAATAATAACAATTTGCCAGGGGCCTACAAAGCCCAGTAATATAGATAATTCCATTTTGTTCCATTTTAAGTTTAAAAACTTTATTTTAAGCTACTAAATTATAAAAAATAGCCTTGTTTATTTAAATATTAACTTGAAAATATCATTGCCGTTTACAAAAAGCAATAAACCAAGAAGCAATACAATACCCACCATTTGGGCATATTCCATAAATTTTTCACTTGGTTTCCGGCTGGTAATCATTTCATACAATAAAAACATTACATGCCCACCGTCCAATGCAGGAATTGGGAGTAAATTTAATACCGCCAGCATGATCGACAACATGGCTGTAAGAGTCCAGAATCTTTCCCAATCCCAGGTTGCAGGGAAAATACCACCAATAGCAATAAATCCACCCAGCTGATCAGCATGTTGAGGAATTAATTTCAATTGTTTTAACTGATCTGTTATCAAACGATAACCCATTGGAAAACTAGCAGGAATGGCTTCAAAAAATGAATATTCCAAAGTTTTAATGCCAAATTCATCTACAATGTTGTAACCATTGGCAACACCAATCATTCCATCATCGGTAACCCTAAGATTAATTTCTTTAGGCCCATTATCTCTTAAAACTTTTATGGAAACTTCCTTTCCCTTATATTTTTTAATTAACGCAGCAAATTCGTTAAAAAATTCTACCGTAGAATCATTGATACCAACAATTTTATCATTCACCTCCATTCCAGCATCACGTGCAGGAGATTCATCAGGAAATCCACCAACAATAAAAGGAACCCGAATGTCTACCGGTTTTGATTTTAGTTTAACAATCTGGTTGGTCTTTTTTGGATCAAGTTTAATATCAAGTACTTGTCCATTGCGTTCTACCTGCACTGTTTTTGTTTCATCAAGAATCATATCGGGTACAATTCTTGAAAATTCAACCACCTTTTCACCATCAAGTGAAAGAATTTTATCACCATTTCTAAGACCTAATTCATATCCTAATGAATCAACTGCAACACCAAATTTTAAATTTTCAGCGGGTAAATATTGTCTGCCCCAAACTGTTAAAATCATGGTGTAAATTAAAAATGCCAGAATGAAATTTACCAAAACACCACCTAGCATAATTAATAAACGCTGCCAGGTTGTTTTTGTTCTGAATTCCCATGGCTGTGGTGGTTGTTTCATTTGTTCTTTATCCATTGACTCATCAATCATTCCGGAAATTTTTACATATCCGCCCAAAGGAAGCCATCCAATACCATATTCAGTTTCGCCCCACTTTGTTTTAAATAGCGAAAACCAAGGGTTAAAAAACAAATAAAATTTTTCCACCCTGGTTTTAAACAATTTTGCAAATGCAAAGTGTCCAAACTCATGAAATATGACTAATATAGATAAGCTCAATAATAATTGTCCTGCTTTTACTAAAATATCCATCTTCTAAAATTTATTTTTATCTACTAGCTCCAAAGCAACACGTCTTGCTTCGGCATCAAAATTTATATAATCCTCTAATTCAGGACTTTTCAAATAAGAAATTCTTGAAATAGTCTCTGCAATAATATCTGACATGGTTAAAAAACCAATTTTTTCATTTAAAAATGCATCAACAGCCACTTCGTTAGCAGCATTAACAATGCATGGAACATTTCCTGCACTTTTGAGCGCTTCAAAGGCAATAGCCAGGTTAGGAAATCTTTTAAAATCGGCCTGTTCAAAATTTAAACTGGGATAATCGATAAAATTAAACCTGGGAAAATCAGAAGTTAAGCGATATGGAAAACCCAGCGCGTACTGGATAGGCAATTTCATATCAGGTAATCCCATCTGTGCTTTCATTGAACCATCTTCAAACTGTACTATAGAATGTATAATTGATTGAGGATGAATAATTACCTCAATTTGTTCTGGTTTTAAATCAAACAGCCATTTGGCCTCGATAACTTCCAGCCCTTTATTCATCATACTTGCCGAGTCAATCGAAATTTTAGCACCCATGTTCCAGGTGGGGTGCCTGAGGGCCTGATCGGGTGTTACTTTTTGTAAAGCTGCAAGATCAAACTTCCTAAATGGCCCACCTGATGCAGTAAGTATTATTTTCTCAATCTTATTCTGAAATTCGCCCATAAGGCATTGAAAAATGGCCGAATGTTCAGAGTCAACAGGAATAATTTCAACTTTATTTTCAAGGGCCAATTTTGTTATCAACTCACCAGCCACCACCATAGTTTCTTTGTTGGCCAGGGCAATATTTTTACCTGATTTAATGGCACTTATGGTAGGTAATAATCCAGCATATCCAACCATTGCCGTAAGTACCATGTCAACATCAGAATGTTCTACAACCTGAATCAGCGAATCTTTTCCAGCAAACACCTTTATGTCTTCATTTTCAAGTGCTTGCGATACTTTCAGGTATAAATCTTCATTTCCAATAACAACCGTATCTGGTTTAAACCTGATGGCTTGTTCAATCAGCAAATCAGAATTATTCTGAGCACTTAAAACAACCAGTTCGAACTTGTCACTATGTGATTGTAAAACTTCAAGCGCCTGAGTTCCTATTGAGCCGGTTGACCCAAGAATTGCAATTCCCTTTTTCGCGTTTAATCGTTCTGCCACAAGTATGTTTTGGATTTTAATTTAAAATGCTATATAATCTTCGGGGTTAATAGGAGAACCATTGTACCATAATTCAAAGTGCAAATGTGGCCCGGTGGTTAATTCTCCAGTATTTCCAATTATCGCAAT
>JARGGF010000980.1 GCA_029210905.1 Bacteroidales bacterium
ATGAATTAATTAGCGCCGAAAATAAATATAGCAAATATTGGGAAAACATTTTACATGATGTACAATTAGTTGGTTAAATGAGCAAAAGGTTTAGTACTTCATTCTTTTTTATGAACCTGCGCGAATCGGTTTTTTCCATCCGGCAAAACTCGCTGCGTAATCTTTTGACAGGCTTTGGTGTGGCCTGGGGAACTTTCATTCTGGTAATGCTGTTGGGGGCGGGAAATGGGCTTCAGATGGGCATTATGCGTATTTTTGGCAATTTTGCACAAAATAGTTTATGGGTTTATGGTGGGATGACATCAAATACAAGGGCAGGGGCAATAGAGGGCCGGAAAATTGCCTTCTCGCTGAGCGAAATTGATAATTTAAAAACTATTTTCACTGAAATTTCACTGATTAGCCCTGAACTTGATGCGGGTAGCCATTTGGTTGCTTCTCAAGGTTCAGATGGAATTTATGGCCTAAAAGGTATCGATCTCGATTATTTTGCAATAAAGGTCACAAAACTAAAAGAAGGTAGGTTTTTCAATTATCCTGATAAAATTTATCGAAGGCGTTGTGCTATTGTGGGAGAAAAAGTGGCCGATGAACTATTTGGTAAAAAACAAAAAGGAATAGGCCAAATGATTGAGATTAATAATCAATGGTTTACAGTGGTTGGAATATTAAAATCGGGGCTTTTTTCTGGAATGGGAACAGAACGGCAAATATATCTTCCCATACAAACAATGCAGGCAGTTTTAACAGGTGCCGGAAATATTGGAAATTTTGGCCTTGTGCTGCGTCCCGGTATTGATGCTGCGAAATTTGAAAAAATGCTAAAATCATGGTTATCCCGGAAATTACATTTCGACAAAGAAGACAACAAGGCACTGTTTGTATTTAATCAGCAGGAACAGATAAAGGCATTTTCATCGTTATTCGGAGCGGTGAACGCCTTTTTGTGGTTTTTGGGAATTGCCTTGTTAATCAGTGGAATGGTGGGCATTGGCAACATTATGCTGGTGGTTGTGAAAGAGCGCACAAAAGAAATTGGCATCAGAAAAGCCATTGGGGCCAAAAATAAGCACATTATGCAAATGATAATTACAGAAAGCTTTCTTATTACTTTAATGTCTGGCATTATGGGACTTTTTATAGGTTTTATGCTGATAGTGCTAATCAATGGACTTTTCTTTTCCCATACAGCCGAAGACGATATTTTTATGGGTTTCAATTTTGAGACGGGTATAGGATTTCTGGCCATTTTTTCACTTGTAGTTGCAGGAATTATTGCAGGAGCCTTCCCTGCGCGCAAAGCAGCTAATATTCAACCCATCGAGGCCTTAAATTACGATGCAAATTAATTTTTTATGAGAAAAACAATTTATATTATCATTGGCGTACTTTCGTTCATTGTAATTTTAATTATAGCAACAGCTCCAAATTCCGAAAAACCAATAGTTAAAACAATAGAGGTAAAAAAGGGCAAAATTGAGAAACATATCCGTATATCAGGACAAATTGTTCCAGAACAGGAAGTTGTTATAAAGTCAAGGATTTCAGGTATTTTAGATGAGATTTTTGTAAAAGTGGGCCAAAAAGTGAAAGCTGGGGATGCCCTTGCAAAAATTAAGCTCATAGCCGATCCGCGCACCGTTGAGCAGGCGAAAGCAGCAGTTCAAAATTCGGAAATCATCTTTGAATCGGAGAAAATTAATTTTAACCGTGTTAAGCTTTTATTCCAAAACAATTACATCCCTAAAAAAGAGTTTGAGGATGCACAAACAAATTTCAGACTCAAACAATCTGAATTGGAAGCTACAAGAAGTTTGCTGGAGATATTAAGGAAAGGTTACAAGTCTGGTAATCAGGAATTCTCCGATATTGTCAAAGCCACCGCATCGGGCACAGTTCTTGAACTACCTCTCAAAAAAGGAACAAGTGTAATTGAAAGGAACAATTTCAATGATGGGAGCACAATTGCATCCATCGCCAATTTAGATAAGTTTCATTTTTATTCAGCAGTAAGTGAACAAGATATATTATTTCTAAAAACAGGTATGGAATTGACTATATCAGTGAATGCTCTCCATAAGAACCTGAAGGCTAAATTAATAGAAATAAGTCCTAAAGCACATTTGGAAAATGGAATGGCAACATTTAAAATAATTGCAGAGGTGATTGATAGCCCTGAAATTAAACTATCTGGTTTTACAGCAATGGCTGATATATTAGTTGCCACTGATACCACTTCAATTGTTCTTGCTGAACGCAACCTGTTATTTGAAAAAGACAGTGCTTTTGCAGAAATTGCGAGTGAAAAAGGTATCGAAAAAAGATATGTAAGTACTGGGATTTCCGATGGAGTATTTATATCTATTACCAAAGGATTATCACCAGGTGAACAAGTTGTAGTTCAATAATTAACAGTTCAACAAAATAGCTGATTATTTTTTGATTTTTTTTAAATCGCTGACCACAGTGTATACATTTGAACGTCTTTGACATACTATCAGGTTTTCAGATAGTA
>JARGGF010000981.1 GCA_029210905.1 Bacteroidales bacterium
CCAACAAGTTGCATGGTATTAATCAGAAAACGTTTTGAGTAAAATGCCAACCTGATTGAATTATTGATAAGCGCAATAGAAATTGCCAGAAATAAAAAACTGAAAATTAGCAGGACAAAACTTATTTTTTTCACATTGTCATTTACAAGATTTACCAGTGATTTTTGATAATATACCTCTTTTACTATTTCGTTTTTTTTCAGTTGGTTTTCAATTTTAGTAATGCTATCAACATTGGCATATGCAGCCTTTAATTTTACATCAATGGAAGATAGCAGCGGGTTGTATCCTAAAAAACCTATAAAGTCCTCACCTAATTCATCTTGTAATTGTTTTGCAGCTTCTTCTTTTGAAACATATATCGTTTCAATTACATAGTCCGATGCATCCAATGATCGTTGCAAACGTATAATGTCCATTTCTTTGTCATCTGAACTGAGGATAACCGAAAAACCAATGTTTTCTTTAGCATAATCAGACAATCTTCCGGCATTAATGACCAAAAGGCTAATAAGTCCTAACATATAGATTACCAGTGATATACTAATTGTTACCGATAAATAGGAACCGGTAAGCTGTCGTTTTGAAACTTCCTGCGAATTTACAGCCATGGTTATTTAATCTAATACGGCACTAATATACAAAGACTTGCTAAAAGTTAAAATTTATTTACATAAAGTAGAGAAAAGGCGGCAATTTTGAAGCTATTAATAATCAGATAATAATTATAACTTTGGCGTTTTGAAATTTTAAAAAAAATACATTGGGAATCATAAAAAAACAAGGTATACAAGGTAGTATCATCCTCTATATTGGTGTTTTTATCGGGTTTTTAACTTCGTCAGTATTTTTCCCAAAAATTCTTACAAAAGAAGAGATTGGTTTAATTGCCACTTTAGTTTCTTATTCAACTGTTTTTGCCCAGGTTTCCACGCTTGGATTTAATAGTGTAATTGTTAGAATGTTCTCCTATTTTAGGGATCAAGAGAATAAACACAACAATTTCTTCTTTTTTGTATTTTGGGTGATTATTATTGGGAGCCTATTTTCGATATTGTTATTTTTCTTATTTAAAAAAATAATTATTAAAATTAATATTGATAATTCGCCCCTTTTTGTTGAATATCTATATTATCTTTTGCCTTTGATTGTATTCACCTTAGTTTTTTTTATTCTTGATACTTATTATACCGTATTATTTAAAACTGTTCGTGGAATTGTACTCAAAGAGGTGTTGCAAAGAGTTTTAATATTGTTAGCGCTGTATTTTTATTATATTTATCTTCTGAATTTTCGGGGTTTTGTAATTGCATACATAATTGCACTTTCTATTCCTTCTCTTATATTAATAATTACATTATTTGTTGAAGGAGAAATAGTTATAAAGCCAAAACTAAATTTTATAACAAAGAACTTATCCCGATCAATGTTCAGTGTTGGTTTATTCGGAGTTCTTACAAGTATTGTGGGCAGTGCTAATGTTCAGATTGATAAAGCCATGGCCAGTTCAATGATGAGTTTAGATACTACTGGAATTTATGCAACAGTGCTCATTTTTCCTTTATTAATAAAAATACCCTCAAGGGCTCTGCTGAGAATTGCTTCAGCTATTATTGCTGAAGCCTGGAAACGGGATGATCTGTCTGAAATAAAGAAGGTCTATCATGAAACCAGTATCAATCAATATATTGTGGGACTCCTGGTTTTTGTCGGGCTTTGGTCAAATGTTGATAATATTTTCAGAATACTACCAGTTGGCTATGAAGCGGGCCGTTATGTGATTTTGTTCCTTGGTATCGCCTTTACATTTGAGATGGCAACTGGTGCTTCCAATAACATTATTGCGACATCCAGGGAGTACAAATATCTTACATGGTTTGTGGCAATTATGCTTGTTTTGGTTGTGATTTCAAACCTCATTTTTATCCCTCTTTATGAAATTAGCGGTGTGGCAATTGCTTCAGCAATTACCTTAATTCTATTTACATTAATGAAAATCGTATTTATATATAGAAAGTTTAAAATGCAGCCTTTTAATATTAAATTTATTTATATTAGTGGGATAGGAGGGGTTGCTTATCTTTGCTCTCTTTTAATTCCTTTTCTCAACAACCTTGTTCTTGATATTATTATCAGAAGCGGGATGATTAGTGTGGTATTTCTCCTATTAATAATATTGAGCAGCGTATCAAAAGAATTAAATGATAAGTTGATTAAAATTAAGAATACTTTTAAATAGTAATCTTAAGTTATTAATTCTTAGGCGAGAATTATATTTATTTCCAAAATCTTCACTTTAAATATCAAGGCAATTATTTGTTCTGTAAAAAATTGTTGTGGTATTTGCATGAGCAACGCTTGGGCATAAACCTTTAAAATCGATTCTTTTAAAATTGTTTTCTTTTAAAAAAAGTTGACTTTCCAAATATTGACTGCGTTGGGAATTATCAAATATAATTACTCCATCATCAGTTAAAGAACTAACGGAATTGTATACACAATTGTTTCTATCTC
>JARGGF010000982.1 GCA_029210905.1 Bacteroidales bacterium
AAAAAAATAGAAATCTTGCTAATTTGTACAGTATTTGTAAATAATCTTCAAAAGGTATTATCTTTAAATCGAATTTTATCTCGTTTATTGAATGCCCCAAATAGCAATGATTTAATTTAGATAATTATATGAATCAAACTGAAAATAGAAATTATATTATCAGTTATAGTCTTTATGGCTTAGCCCCAGGTATCTTTTCGTGTCTATTATTTATTTTAAGTGGTTTATTAAATCACTCTTATGAAATTTCTCTTTACGGGATAAGTCTGTATTATAAATCGTTCCCAATTAATCTGGTATTTAATTTTATTATTATTACCTCTTTTGTTTTAATTGGGTACCTCTTAGGACGGTATTTTAATGACAAGCAAAGTAAGCTACTTCTGGATTTAAATGCTGAAAAAGAAAAAAACAGAAGAGTTTATCATTTTACGGAGCAGTTGCGCCAGGGGAGTTTTACTGGGAAAGAAGTATTGCTTAGTAATGATGAATTATCAAAATCGCTTATTAATCTGCGCGATACATTAGAAAGAAGAGAAAAAGAGGAAAGAATCAGAAAAGAGCAGGAAGATCAAAGACACTGGATTACTGAAGGTTTAGCAACTTTTGGTGCAGTACTTCGAGAAACAAGTAACGATCTGGAAACGCTCTCATATAGCGTAGTAAGTGAATTGGCTAAATATTTAAAGTCGCAACTTGTCGGAATATTTGTTATTGATGATAGCGATCAAAATAATAAATTCATTGAACAAACCGGTGCATTTGCCTATGGGCGAAAAAAATTCGCAGACATAAAATTGGAATGGGGTGAAGGGCTGGTTGGAGCATGTATACTTGAGCAAAAAACAGTTTTCCTAAAGGATGTAACAGATGGTTACGTTCAGATAACCTCAGGTCTGGGAAAGGCAAACCCGCGTAGTGTACTTATAGTGCCACTAATTTTTAACGAAGAGGTATTTGGGGCGCTTGAAATTGCCTCATTAAAAGTATTTGAGGAATTTGAGGTTGAGTTTGTTGAAAAGGTTGCTGAAAGTATAGCTTCCACAATTTCGAGTTTGAAAATAAATATGCGTACCTCAAAACTGTTGGCAGATTCGCAGAATCAGCAGCTTATTATGAAGCGGCAGGATGAGGAGATGCGCAGCAGTATGAAAGAACTCAGGCAAACACAAATAGAAGCTGCCAAACAAAGTGAACAATTTATTAGTTTCACAAATTCTGTGAATCACACAATGATTCGTGCAGAATATTCAATTGATGGCATCCTTATGTATGCAAACACAAAATTCCTGCACAAGCTGGGCTATACATCAAATAAAGAAATTGAAGGTCAGCATATTTCTTTATTCATTAATGAAAAGGACAGAGAATGGTTTGATGATTTGTGGATGAGACTAATAGATGGCGGTGAGCACTTTGAAGGTGATATGAAACATGTTTCCAAGCAAGGAACTGATTTATGGACGATGGCCACTTATGTAAGTGTGCGTGATCAGAATGGTGTACCCGAAAAAATACTTTTTTTAGGTATTGACATGACTGAATCCAAAAAGCAAAGTCTTGATTACACCGGACAAATAGATGCCTTAAACCATTCAACAATAAAAGCAGAATTTTCTCCAGGCGGAAAAATTAACGATTTTAACGAAAAATTCCAGGAGGCTATGATTTATGAGCCTATCGAATTGCAGGATAAAACAATTTTTGACTTTATTAACCCATCAGAAATTAATGAATTTTCAATTATTTGGAAAAATGTAATTGCTGGTGTGCCTTTTGAACGAAGAATAAAAATGGTGACCCGTAATGGTGCTGAAAAATGGTTCCATGGTACATTCTCCATTGTTCATGATATGTATGGAGACATTGCTAAAGTTATATATATTGCTTATGATATCACAAACCAAATTAGCATTGAGCGGAAAAATAAAGTGCAGACAGAAAAGTTAAAAGAGCAGGAAGAAAAATTACAACATTCACAAGATGAGTTAACACGAAAACTCAGAGAAGCAAGAGAAGAAATGCGTATGCAATTCCGTGAGATAGAGACCGTTAAGTTGCTTAATGAAAAAACTCTTGAAGGAATGCTTGATGCAGTGGTAACCATTAACCAAGACAATAAAGTTCAGTTTTTTAATAAAGCAGCTGAAGATTTGTGGTCGCTTAGCAGAAAGCAAATCATAAACAAACATGTATCAGAAATTCTTCCTGATAAACATACTGAATCAGGTGAAAATTATATGGGAAAATATTTCAAGTATGGTGATGATACTTTATTAAATACCAGAACAGAGGTTTTTATTGTCGATAAGTTTGGTGATCCAATTTCTGTATTATTAACCCTTTCCGAAGCACAAATTGGCAAGCGTTATAGCCTTACTGCTTTTATTCAAAAAATTGAGGTTGAATTATTTTAGTTCTGATTATATCCATTATGAACTACACACATACCAATCGGTATTGTGTGTAGTTTTTTAATGAACCACAAAATTAATAATATACAATGGTGT
>JARGGF010000983.1 GCA_029210905.1 Bacteroidales bacterium
AAAAATTTTGCCGGTCTGTTAATTGTTTTATTCATAATTAGCTCCTGCTCAAAAAAACCAGCTGAGATGATTGTTGGGGAATGGAAAATTGTTGACATTGCTACTTCTGATGAAATTCCTGAAGAAATTATGGAACAGCACAAACAATCGCTTGAAGAAATGAAGGCAAGCTCTTTATTTGTTATAAAAGCCGATAGTACTTTTGACAATACTATTTCGGAGACAACAAACAGCGGCAAATGGAAACTAAGCGAGGATGGCAAAAAATTGACGCTAATTTATGAAGCTGGTAATGAAGAAGTTTCAAATATTGATGAACTTACTGAAACTAAACTGGTTACCTCAATTGATGTGAATGGTGCCAAAAATACCATCTCATTTGAAAAACAAGGAAGTAAGTAGGTACTTAAGTTTCAGAATTGTTATAATCAGCTATTAAGAAAGGTGTATTTAGCACTGGAAAAATATGAAGGATCTTTGCATAATTTATCATAAGGACAATAAGTCCCTTACAAAAAAACTCGTAGCTAAACTTGAATCGGATGGCATTACCTGCTGGGTAGCTCCACGAGATTTTAAGCAGGAAGAAAAAGAATCACTTACTCATACATTAGAAAACTCGAAAATTTTATTGTTGATAATTGATAAAAATTCTGCCCGTAGCAAAGAACAAATGGATGCACTTGAAATTGCGCTGGACCATCAGCTGGAAATCATTCCATTTGTTGTAGAAAAAATTGAATCAAGTTTATATTCCGAGAACTTTTTTTATACCTATAGTTGGGTTGATGCCTACGAAGATTCCTTTGATGACGCCTATGAGGTTTTAATTGATGCCTATGAAGACCTTTCTGGTGAAAAAAAAGGCAGCAAAAAAAAACAGACCAAAAAAGGTGCAAACCAGCCAAAAGATTCAAAAACAATAATATACGTTATTGCTGCCATATTATTGGTGGTAATAGGGTATTTTATTTATGATAGTTATTCAGAAAGTGAACAGAACGAAATTTTGGTTGGTCAATGGCACCTAAGTGATTATCACGATAATTTAAGGCGGACACCGCAGGACAGTGTCGATTTTATTATGCGGGTAATCCCAACCATTAAACAAAATGCCTTGTTAATTTTTAATGAAGATCACACCTTTGAGCGCAGGGGATTTACACCAGAACCTCAAATAGGCAAATGGACACTTAACGACGAGGGTACACAACTTTATTTAGAACCCCACGGCGCAACTGCTAGCACTGATAAACTAAATATACAAAATCTAACCGAAAATAGCTTTACCATTGTGGTTGATGAAGTAATGCCCGATTCATCAAGGGTAAATACGAGGCTTACTTTTACCAAATAGCGGCCAGATGAAATTGTTATTAATTATTTGTTATTAGTTATTTAGTTATTTAGTTATTTGAAAAATGTGTTTCATTTTTTTTTGTCAAAAACATTGCATAAAATTGACAAGGTTTTTTTGTTGTTGATAACTGCTATTTAATGACTAATGACCAGTTACCAATAACTGAAGTTGAAGTCTGATTTCTTAACTAAGTGGTAGTGAATTGTTATTTTTTAACATATACTTATCTTTAACTTTAAGTAATTTAGGCACTTTATACTTTAAGTACTTTTTTTATGTGGAATATTCCAAACATAGCAATACCTGAAGAATTTTATTCGTCGAAGAATAATAAGGCGATCGAAGAATGTGTGATGTGTGGAAAACCATTGTTAAAAGACAATGCTCCATACATTATTGAGAAAGCTTTTAAAAACAATCCAATAAGTAAAGAAACAGAATTGATATTTGAATATGCATTATGTGCTGAATGTCAGCAAAGTACAGCATCTAAACTTTCTGAGGAAAGCCTCAAAAACATTAAAATGTATTACGAGTTGTATGTTGATTTTGAAAAACGGCAGGCTGAGCTTAAGGATATTAAAAATTTCAAATTATCTGACTGGATAAATAAGTGTATTATAACCGGTAAACCCCTTAGCGAATATAAGGAATTTCAATATGGCGGTATGTTTTTCCAAAACACTATGTTGCTCGGAAATATCCCCTTTGCAGTAGGCGAAAAAGCCATTAATGATATGCAGGAATTAATCTCAAAAAAAACCCGGGACTTTCTGGATGGATTTAAGGAAAAAATTATTCCACCCGGCGTGAGGGATAAGGTACCGGATGATTTTTTGATTTTGATGTAGATTGATAGATATTATTTGGTCACAGAGCGATTGAATAAATCAGAATTTATATAAATATTTGATTTTCAGATTCAAGCAATAATTATATGATTGATATAATTGAACTAGAGTTGATTAACTGAGAGTTCATCAATTGAGAAACTTATAGTTGTATTTTCTGGTCCTTTCAAAAAGACTTTGAGACTTTCTAAATCTTTATCAAGCTCTTGCCCTTCAAATCTCAATTCTACATAAGACCAACATTCATTAATAATATGCGCATTTGAAGGATTGGTTGTCTTCAACCACTCAACTTT
>JARGGF010000984.1 GCA_029210905.1 Bacteroidales bacterium
ATTTTGCGTATATTTAAAAACCAATAATTATAAAGATGTTTGATATTGAATATGTCTTTGAAACTGTTATTATTGCAGTGGTGTTAACAATTTTTATCACCTCTAAAAATATTAGTGTAAGAAAAAAGATGAATGAAAGACTTGGAGAGGAATGTAAGGAAAAGATGAACTTCTTTTTTAAACATCCCGTACTCACTGCAATTATTAATTTTGGAATATTTATCCTTGTTACATCATTAGTAAAATTCCTCTATTTTATCATTTTCAAAGATTAAATAGAGAGGGCTTTCTATAATATTCTTTATTTCAACACATTACAAATATTAATTCACAAACAATAAAGCCTCTTTGCTGAAGATAAATATTAAATCTCCATTATTTATTCCCTTGATCAATTTCTTAGTCGGTTAGCATTATTTTATAAGTTGCTCCTATTTCAAAAAAAAGATACTAAAATTCGCAAATTGGGCGCAGCAGCTTCGGGTCAATTGTTATCTTACATTGGTTTATTACTAATTAAAGACCTTATAACCTTTTGCCCGTCCGTCAAGAAGCAAATAACCGGTGATAAATAATTGGACTGTTCAAATAAAGTCATAATTGGCTGTTTTCAACAGTCTGATTTATGTTTAATTTTGTTACTAAAATATAAACTCCTATGTTGCTTATAAAAGTTAACAAGAATAGTCCAACTCCGGTTTTTCAGCAAATTTATTTGCAAATAAAATCGCTTATAGAAACAGGGGTTTTAAAAGTAGGTGATAAACTACCTTCATCAAGATTGCTTTCTGAGAAATTAAAGGTCAACCGTACTACTGTATATCGAGCCTATGAGGAACTGTGGTCGTTTGGATATATAGAGAGCAGGCCTGGTTCCTACTCATTTGTCAGACAAAGGGCACAATTAGCGATAGAAACCAAAATAGCGGAAGAGGATCAAATTAATTGGGCGCAAAGGGCCAATCCAAACATTACATCGCTATTAGCTTCATGCGATCATTTTAATAATTCAAACACAAAACCAGGGATAATCAACTTTTTGCCCTTAAGTCCTGATCCCAGCCAGATGCCTGCGGAAACCTTCAGAAAATACCTGAATAAAGCCACGCTATTGCATGGAGTTGACTTACTTTCGTATAATAATGTTAAAGGATATGATCCTTTACGGGCCTTTATTAAGGAACGAATGGCTTTTCATGGCATTCGCACCACACTAGATAACATCTTGATTACCAATGGCACACAAAATTCGTTGGAGTTATTCTTAAAATATGTTGCTGTTGCAGGGTTAAAAATTATTGTAGAGGCCCCCACTTATTCAGCGGTAATTCCACTTTTTGAAATGTATGGTGCAATACTTCTTGAAGTACCAATAACTAAAAAAGGAATAGATTTAAAAATACTTGAGCATTTACTTAAAAACAATGAGGTAGCCTTTCTTTTTACAATGCCAAATTTTCAAAATCCAACGGGGATAACCAGTACGCAAGCCCATCGGGAAAAACTTCTTGAACTTTGCAAAACTTACAATACTCCAATAATTGAAGATGGTTTTGAAGAAGAAATGAAATATTTCGGGAAATCAGTAATGCCTGTTAAATCGATGGATAACAGTGGGTTGGTAATTTATTTAGGTACTTTTTCGAAAACATTGTTCCCGGGATTAAGATTGGGTTGGATGGTTGGCAATACAGATTTAATTAATTCATTGATTCAGATAAAACAAATAACAGAAATCTCCAGTAATTTTTTGATTCAGGCAGCAGTTTATGAGTTTTGCCAAACCGGAAACTATGAGTTGCATGTAAAACGCCTGCACCGGATTTACAGGAAAAGAATGAATACTGCATTAAAAGCTGCTGAAAAATATTTACCAAAAGACAAATGTTTTTTTACAAAACCATCAGGAGGATACACTTTCTGGATAAACCTGGCTAATAATAGAAATAACGAGAATGAAACAGTAAAACAATTTGAAAAAAACGGAGTAGCTGTTACACCCGGAAAATTATTTTATGTTAAACAAAAAAAAGAAGCATCATTTCGGTTATCTATAGCCCATTTATCTGAAAATCAAATAGAAGAAGGTCTTAGAAAAATTGGAATAATCATAGAAAAATTAAATTAATAATATGGAAAATGTATTGTTGCCCCATCCGGTTTCATTGTCAAACATTTGCAGCGCGAATAATTACACTTATGTTGATGAGCATGGCAAAGATTACATTGATCTTGAATCTGGCATATGGTGCGCTTCCCTAGGGCACAGTCACCCAAAAATGGTAAAAGCAATAGAGGAACAAATTAAAATATTTATTCATGCAGGCACCAAATTAAAACCTGCATTTATAGATAAAGTTGCCGCAAAAATTCTTGATAAAGCACAATTATGCGGCAAAGTTTTTTTTATGAATTCGGGCAGCGAAGCAATTGAATTCGCCTTAAAAGTAGCACAATTAAAAAATGAAAATGCCGAAATCATAGGATTTGAAGAAAATTACCTTGC
>JARGGF010000985.1 GCA_029210905.1 Bacteroidales bacterium
TGGTTGCTGACTATTAATATCTGACAAAAAAACACGCATAAATATATTTTTTCCAATAATCTGCTACAAATTTCAAAGTTTATATATATTTTTATGCTTTCTAACTGAAAAACAATCAATAGGTTAATAAAGTGATACTATCTATTCTTCTTGACGGGCTTACGGTATTTATCCCTAGTTTGTTCGACTTTTTAATAGTCCTGACAATATTTTTTGGCATATTCAGAGGATATACTCAGGGTTTTATTGTGCAGGCCATTTCCTTATTTGCCCTTCTGGCAGGTATTTATATTGCCACTGGACTTTCCATGGGATTTTATAACTTAATTGTTGATAAATCAAATGTCCCACTTCGCAACCTTCCGGTAATTGTATTTTCCTTGTTGTTTGCTTTTGTTTTTTTCGGTTCAAACTGGGTAGGTATCTATGTAAAGAAGTTAGTGATTTCAGTTCCTGTAAATATCTACGGACGGGTAATTGGTGCTTTTTTTGGAGCCATTAAATATTTATTTGTAGCCAGCATTGTATTACTTTTTGTCGATAGGCTCGACAGCAGTTTTACTATTCTTAATAAAGAAAATGATTCAAAATTATATGAACCTGTATTACTTTTTGGTCCAACAATAATCCCAAAACTTAACTTTGAGATTAAAACAGCTCAGCCAATAGAACTTGAGGATATTACTATTGATACTGATAATGCTGATTAGTCGCTATTTTTAAATTCATCCTACATATTTTCTATTAGTAATGGAATATTATTTATCATGAGGTATTCATTACTAAATACCAGAGTGTATTACCACTAAGCAGTAAATCTAAAAAACAATTTAATTGTCCGGCAATTAATAATAATTTATATTTGTGCCTTATTTTTTTGGCAAAAATCCTTATAAAAGTTAAGTAATGAATTTTATTGAAGAACTCCGCTGGCGTGGCATGATGCATGATATCATGCCAGGAACTGAAGAACAACTTGCAAAAGAAATGACTGCTGCCTATGTAGGCATTGATCCCACTGCCGATTCGTTGCATATAGGTCATTTAGTGGGGGTTATGATGCTGCGGCATTTTCAGACTGCTGGTCACAAACCAATAGCTTTGGTTGGCGGTGCCACTGGAATGATTGGCGACCCTTCTGGGAAATCGCAGGAAAGAAACCTGCTTGATGAGGCTTCTTTGCGACATAATCAGGAGTGTATAAAAAAACAGTTGCAAAAATTCATTGATTTCGAGGGTAATGAGGCCAATTCTGCCGAATTAGTCAACAATTACGATTGGATGAAAGAATTTACCTTTCTGGATTTTATTCGCGATATTGGTAAATCCATTACAGTGAACTACATGATGGCCAAAGATTCTGTTAAGTCTCGAATGAGCCGTGATGGAAGTAACGATGATGCCGAGGGTCTTTCATTTACCGAATTTACTTACCAATTGGTTCAAGGTTATGATTTTCTTCATTTATACAAACATAAAAACTGCAAATTGCAGATGGGTGGCTCTGATCAGTGGGGAAACATCACCACTGGTACTGAACTTATCCGACGAAAAGAAGCAGGCAAAGCATATGCACTCACATGGCCACTTTTAACAAAAGCTGATGGTGGAAAATTTGGAAAAACAGAAAAAGGAAATATTTGGCTCGACCCAAAACGGACAAGCCCATACGAATTTTATCAATTTTGGTTAAACAGTTCTGATGATGATGCGGAAAAATATACTAAAATTTTTACAGTGTTGTCTCCTGAAGAGATTGATAATTTGATAGTAGAACATAAGAAAGCGCCTCATGAGAGAAAGCTTCAAAAAAGGTTGGCCGAGGAAATTACAATTATGACCCATTCTGAAAAAGACTATCGAACAGCTGTGGCTGCATCTGATATTTTATTCGGAAAGGGAACAAAGGAGACGCTTTCAAATCTTGATGAGGCTGATTTTTTATCAATTTTTAAAGGTGTACCGCAATTTTCGGTCTCAAAATCATTGATTAATAAGGGAGTTGCTATACTGGATTTAATGGCTGAGCATACAAAAGTATTTGCCTCAAAAGGCGAAGCCCGTAGATTAATGAAAGATAATGGTTTAAGTATTAACCAGGAAAAAGAACAGGATCAGGAAAAAATGATTAATGGAAATGATTTAATTAACGATAAATTTTTACTTATAAGGCAAGGTAAAAAAAATTACTCGCTTATAATTATTGAATAGTAAAATGTAAATAGGGTTTGGGAATAGCTATTCTTTAATCCATGTAGTTTAGTTAAGTTCATTGTTATAAATTTACAAGGTTATTGTGCTCTTTTCGCAAGCTCACGAGATCACTTCGCGTAGTTTGTTACTGGTCATTCAAATTACCAATTAACAATTGTCAATGACCAATTACTAATAACCAATCGATGTCGTTTAGTTAAGCACATTGCTATAATTTAACAAGGTCATTAGTCATTGGAAATTGGTCATTAAAGCCTGAACTAATAACCAATGACAAGTG
>JARGGF010000986.1 GCA_029210905.1 Bacteroidales bacterium
AAAATTGTCATTAAGTGTTTTGGAATAGGTCTCAAAATGAATGATGTTGGTATTGCTCATTAAAAATGTTCTGTACTTTAAACGTATCTTTTCAAGAAAAACAATTCTTTCCTTAGAATAGGGTAAAAGCATTGAATTCCAGATGCTATCAAACATCTCATCAGTAAAATCATTTTTAGAGTCCTTCCTTATTTCATCTCTAAATTCCTCTGGAGTAATTTTTCCGGTTTCGAATTGCGTAAATGCCTTGTTAGTTTTAATCACCTCCAGTCCTGGCTTTCCATTTCCAATTCCTGCGTCTTTAAATTTTTTAAATACCCCTTCGATGTTTATATCCAGAATTACACCTCCCAAATCAAAAATAATAGCATCAATTTTAGCCAAATCTAAATTCATAAGTTTTTTTTTCACAAAAGTAGGGCAGTTCTGTCTTAAAAATAAATCTTAAGTATTAATATTAGTTAAAGTTATAATAGTTTATTCTTATTTGCTTTGGCTGAATAATTTCTTATATAGTACCGGTGCATCAATGCAGCTTGAAATTTATTAATTGATTTGGCTCCACCTAAAAATTCAGCTTCAATAAATGCTTTGCAGGTCTTTTCCAGTACCTGGCATACAACAAAAGCCTCTTCTAAATCACGACCGATACAAACAGCTCCATGATTGGCCATAAGTGCTGCATTTCTACCCCTGAGAGCCCTTTCTACTCTTTTTGCAATCCTTTTGGTGCCAGCCAGAGTATAAGGGGCAACACGAACCGAAGGACCAATAATTTGTGCCTGATCATCAATTATTGCAGGTACTTCTCTGCGGGCTGTTGCCACAGTTGAAGCATTCATTTGGTGGGTGTGAATTACTGCATTAATTGTTTTTCGCTTCCTATATATCTCACAATGCACTTCCTTTTCTGATGAAGGTTCAATTTGCCCTTCATGTCTGGAATTGTGGTAATTTACCATCACAATATCCTCAACTGATAGATCATCATAAGTTCTTCCACTTGGTGTGATTAGCATGTATGTATCATCTAATCTGGCACTTATATTGCCCCAGCTTCTGGCTACAAAGCCTTCTGTCAGCAGTTTTATACCAATTTCAATAATTCCTAAGCGTAGTTGATCTATTATTTCCATTTATACTGTTATGCCTGTTTTTCAAATAAATAATGCAAGCCTTCATCAAGTCGCCTTGCAATCTATAATATTTGTGAAATTTTAGCGCTAAATTTGTACTGCAAAAATAATCTATTCGCAGAATAAATCCATTAAAACAAAATAAATATGATTTTAGTAACAGGTGGCACCGGATATATAGGATCACATACCGTAGTTGAACTTATAAATGCGGGTTTTGAGACCCTAATTGTAGATGATTTGTCTAATTCAGAAAAAGAAGTAGTTGATAGAATTGAGCAGATTTGCGGGAAAAAACCTGCTTTTCTTCAGCTCGATCTTAAAGATAGAAAAAAAACTTTTGAATTATTCGAGAAATACCCGAATATTGAAGCAGTTGTGCACTTTGCCGCCCATAAAGCAGTAGGCGAATCGGTAGAAAAACCATTGATGTATTACGAAAATAATATTGGATCGCTGATAAACCTCTTGAATGCCATGAATGAATTTAAGAAAACCAATTTTGTATTTTCTTCATCATGCACTGTTTATGGCCAGCCTGATATTTTACCAGTTACTGAAAACACGCCAAGAATGGAGGCAGAATCGCCCTACGGAAACACAAAAAAAATGGCTGAAGATATTTTGCGTGACCACGCCCTTGCTAACTCAGCCTTTAAGTCCATTGCTCTGCGATATTTTAACCCGATAGGAGCCCATCCAAGCGGCTTGATTGGTGAATTGCCCAGGGGCATTCCAAACAACCTGGTACCTTTTGTAACTCAAACAGCTTATGGGTTAAGGGAACAACTAAGTATATTTGGAAATGATTATGACACCCCAGATGGCACTTGTATACGTGATTATATCAACGTTGTGGATTTATCTAAAGCTCATGTGGTTGCCATTAAAAGGCTTTTAAAAAAACGTAATAAATCTAATTACGAATACTTTAATATTGGCACTGGTAAGGGCACTACAGTGCTTGAAATAGTTAAATCGTTTGAAAAAGCAAACTCGCTAAAATTAAATTACAAAATAGTAGACAGAAGACCTGGGGATATTGAAAAAATATGGGCCGATACTACCCTGGCGAATAACGAACTAGGCTGGAAAGCAGAAATTGGCCTTGATGAAACATTGGCATCGGCCTGGAACTGGGAAAAAAAATACAGGAGTTAAATAAACTTTATCTCTTGATTAAAAGAAAAAAATGCTCCATGCGTACCTGGAGCATTTTTTATTCATTACCTGCTGTTTAAAAGCCAGCATTTTGAGCCTTTTGAATAATTTCAAACCTCAGTATTTTTAATGTTCCCGATCAAACAATCGCAAAAATAAATTTTTAAATTTAGGCTCTAAATTTAATTAAA
>JARGGF010000987.1 GCA_029210905.1 Bacteroidales bacterium
AGACAATGGGCAGGGTTTTGACATTCAGCCAGAAGAGGAAAAAGGAATGGGATTATCAAATATAAAGTCGCGGGTAAAGTCTTTGGGTGGGGAATTAGAGATTTTCAGTAAACCTAAACACGGTTTCTTTCTTAAAATTAAACTGGTAGTATGACCAATAAAATAAAAATCTTCCTGGTTGATGATCATTCGTTGTTCAGAGAAGGTTTAAAGTTTCTGCTTTCCAATACTGAATCTGTTTCTGAAATATTTGAAGCCGAAAATGGTGCCATATTGCTAAAAGCGCTGGAAGACGTTCAGCCGGATGTAATCTTAATGGACATTGAAATGCCCGTAATGAATGGTATTGAAGCCACTCAGAAAGTATTAGAACTTTCTAAAGATGTAAAAGTTATTGCTCTATCGATGCATGGTGACGAGAATTATTACACTGAAATGATAAATGCCGGAGCCAAAGGTTTTCTGCTTAAAAACTCAAAATTTGAAGATGTTTTAAAAGCAATATCCGAAGTTTATGAAGGGCGGAACTTTTTTTCATCTGAAATTCTGGAGCTGATTATTAAAAACCTGAACCGGAAAACCCGAAAACCAAATAATTTCCTTACCAACAGAGAGATTGAGATTCTTTATAATATCTGTAAAGGATTATCAAACCAGGAGATTGCTGATTTGCTCTACATTAGCAAACGCACTGTAGATAAACACAGAGAGAATTTATTGCTTAAAACACAATCGAAAAATACCGCAGGCCTTGTCATTTATGCCATAAAGAATGACATTTTTGAGGTTTAAAACTCAGTCTTTCCAATACGCACTAAAACTTATACAATAAGCACAAATACGCATCTAACAATTTAGGTGTAAGCGCTAAATTTTTATCAGTCTGGCAGCATTACCTTTGTCATGCATTCAAATAATTATACAAACAAACTATGGAAATTATTGAAAATCTGACAATTATAGGTGGAAAAGACAAACATGGCATACAAGAGCCTGTTACAATCGTTCAAATTGAAAAAGGGGAAGTAATTGGTATAGTCGGTCCCACTGGAAGTGGCAAGAGTCAGCTTATATCAGACCTTGAACAACTTGCACAGGAGGATACCTTTTCTGGAAGAAGAATACTTATTAATAATAAGGTTCCCAATTCAGATATAAGAAACGATCCTCGAAAAAAGATGGTAGCCCAACTCTCGCAAAATATGAACTTTTTGGCTGATATGTCGGTAAGTGATTTTCTGTGTTTGCATGCAAAATGTAGAGGAAAAGATCTCAAAAGCGTAAAACAGATAATTGATCTTGCTAATGAACTGACCGGAGAACCCATAAAAAGTCATGATAATCTGACGATTCTGAGCGGCGGACAATCGCGAGCATTAATGGTAGCTGATGTGGCTGTAATCAGCGAATCGCCAATTGTGCTGATTGATGAAATTGAAAATGCCGGAATTAAAAAACATGAAGCGCTGAGCTTGTTATCCGGACAAGGAAAAATTGTATTAGTAGTGACTCATGACCCTGTTTTGGCGCTAACAACCGAGAAAAGAATTTTCATGAAAAATGGAGGCATGCAAGGTATTATTCATAGTAGTTTAAAGGAAAAAAGTATTTCACAACGATTAAACATAATTGATCAAAATATCCTTCTGTTAAGAGAGAAAGTAAGATGCGGAGAAATGATTGAAGAACTTGAACTTAAAATGGCTATTTAAATGAAGTTAATTATAGTGGCCGGGACACCGGGAGCAGGGAAAACTTCAGTTTTGATTCATGCCATTAGATCTTTAAATGAACTACAGAAAAAACTATCTGTAGTTAAGGTTGATTGTTTGGGTACTGATGATGATGTACGATTTTCAAAACTGGATATTCCTGTATTGGTTGGACTTTCAAAAGATATGTGCCCCGATCATTTTTTTATATACAACATTGATGAGATGATTGAATTTGCGCAACTAAATCAATCGGAATTGTTGATTATGGAAACAGCCGGACTTTGTCATCGGTGTGCTCCTTACACTGCAAACAGCCTGGGTATTTGTGTAATTGATGCCACCAGCGGACCAAACAGTCCTGTCAAAACAGGCCCTTTTTTAAGTAGTGCTGATATTGTGGCAATTACAAAAGGAGACATTATTTCGCAAGCAGAGCGTGAAATTTTCAGAGAAAGGGTGCTTGAAATAAACCCAACTTGTATAATTATCGATGTAAATGGTTTGAGCGGACAAGGTTGCAAGGATTTGGCCAATCAAATTATAAACTCAGAGATCAAGCAGTCAGCCGAAGATGTTTTGCGGCATAATGCGCCATTTTCAGTATGTACTTTATGTGTTGGTGAAAAAAGGATTGATAAGCAACATCACAGGGGTTTGCTACGAAAAATCGACGGTTTTGAAACCTATACAGGAGAATAATAAATTATACAGAAATGAATAAGTTGATATTGAACAAACTCCCGGGACAAAATTGTGGTGTTTGCGGTT
>JARGGF010000988.1 GCA_029210905.1 Bacteroidales bacterium
AATATTGTTCATTCATCATTTTTCAAGTGATTATTTGAAAAAAAATATTGAAATTAATCTTGTAACATGTTGAAATATAAACTCATAGACAGGGTTAAATACCCTCTATAATATTATGCGAACTTGGCATATAATCGTAAATCCGTATTATTTTTTATGTTATATAACAGTTTTTTTGCAGACCAAAGAATTTGATAAGTTAGAATATTAATGTTTATATATTTGGATATGAGAGGAATATGTTTATGTATAATTTTTAATGGTCATTTAATTAAATAAACATGATAAATATCAGTTTTTTATGATGAAATTTTGTCATATAAATTTCATATATTTGATACAAGTTTTTAATCAAAAAAATCTAAAGAAAAGCTTCATTCAGGCTTAGACCTTAATCGTAAGTAAAAGAATTCAGGCTAAAACCTTAAAATTAATTTGTATTTTTCAGGTTTTAGCCTTAAATTTGTGGAATACTTTTAAGGTTTAAAGCTGATGGGTTTGCTTTGTTTAATTACAAAAGGCTATCTAAGTTTATGATTAATAGCTCAGTAACTATTCACCACTACATGCAGGATTTCATACAGCAAAAAAACCACAAAGCAATTTTTGTATGAAAGACTTGAAAATAAAATTACTCATTGAACAGCTTGATAGAAAGTTTGAAAAACTTTCAAACATTGAAGATTTAATAATTCCAACCGAAGGTTGGGTATATTCTGTTCGCACTGCATTAAAAATGACCCTTAAACAACTTGGGGCTAAAATGGGCATAACAGCACAAAGCGTAAAAGAAATAGAGACCCGCGAAAAGATGGGCGCAATTACACTCAACACTTTAAAGGAGGTTGGTAATGCGTTGGATATGAGGCTAATATACGGGTTTATTCCGCGCGATAAATCGTTAGAAATAATGATTGAAAAAAAGGCCCGCGAACTGGCAGAACAAATAGTGTTGCGAACTTCTGCAACTATGAATCTTGAAGATCAAAAAAATACCATGGAACGTTTGCGTACTGCAATACAGGATAGAACTGAAGAAATTAAAAGAGAAATGCCAAAATATTTATGGGATTAGCACTTGAATATACGCTTCATCAAACCGCGCTTGATGAAGATGAAAAAGAAGGGCTTATTATTAAGTCCATCACTACAAGACAAGATCTGGATGAATTTGAGCAGCAAAATATTGAATTAGCCGTTGACTGGACCCTCCGCAAACGATTTAGTATCTATAAAATCCTTAGCGAAAAATTTATCTGCAAGTTGCATAAAAAAATGTTTGATCAGACCTGGACCTGGGCCGGAGAATTCAGGAAGACAAATAAAAATATAGGGGTTGATAAATACCGTATTGGAATTGAGCTGGGCCAGCTTTTAAGCGATTGCAAATATTGGATAGAAAACAGGACTTTTTCGCCTGATGAAATTGCTATTCGATTGAAGCACAGAATAGTAAAAATTCATCCTTTTCCCAATGGAAATGGGAGGCATTCAAGACTTTTAGCTGATGTGCTTATAGATCATGGCTTTAATCGTCCGGTATTTACCTGGGGAAGTCAAAAAATGGAATCCGCAAGGGCTATTCGCAAAGAATACCTCCAGGCCTTATTCAAAGCCGACAAAGAAGATTTTAAGGCATTAATGGAATTTGCCAGGCGATAATAAAAAGGCCTTACTGTTTTCAGAAAGACCTTTTTATATTAGTTTTTTTACTTTTTTAATTCCACATTTCCACTTGATGTTTTAAGAACTACTTTTGGTGAATCACTACCTTTTGTAAATGATTTTTTATCGTACTTTTTTCCGTCTTTTTCAAATACTTCTTCAATATCAAATTTATAAGGAGAAATTATTTTTCCTTTATCCTTACGCGCCGTAAATTCAAAAAATCCTGATACTTCATTCCCATTGTAGTCCAGTGTGATATTGCCTGATGCAGTTGATAGCGATAGATCTTTTTCGGGGCTTTTGTTTAATGCTACTTCAATATCTCCTGATGCGGCAGAAAAGCTGCTTTCGTCAGTCAATTCAATCTCAGAAGCATTAATGTCTCCACTTGCAGTATTTATATTACATGCTCCGGTCGATTTTGTTATCTGAACGTCGCCAGAGGCAATGTTTGCTTTTAAATTTCCTTTATTTCCCTCAATATTAACATTACCACTTGCGGTGCTTATTTTAACATCCTGCATATTTTCAATAATGTTAATATCACCTGAAGCCACTGATATTGATGTTTTAGCATCCAGACTTTCAATTTTAATATTCCCGCTTGCAGTTGTAATTTTTAACTCCCCACTAATTTTTTGCAAACTGACATCACCACTTGCGGTGTTCATGGTAATCTCTCCTGAAATATTTTTAAGTTTCATATTTCCTGAGGCAGCATCTGCCGATAAACCATTTTTCATGTTGCTTATCCAGAAATCACCCGAAGCAGTATTAAACCAAATTTTTGTATTATCCGGAACTGAAATAC
>JARGGF010000989.1 GCA_029210905.1 Bacteroidales bacterium
AAAGCCCGTTTATTACGGGCTTTTTTTGCATATTCCTAAAGCAATAAAAATGAAGTATTACCTTTTTTTACTTACACTATTTTCAAGTTGGCTTTTTATTTCTTGTAATCAGCCACAAAAGGAAAATAACTCAACTAAGTATCTGGATAATATCTCTTCACCTCCAAAATGGTCAAAATCCGCCATCTGGTACCAGATATTTATTGAGCGCTTCCGCAATGGGGATATAACAAATGATCCCACCAGCGAAGACATAAAAGGCACTTATCCTGATTCTGTTCCGGGTAATTGGACCATTACCCCCTGGGGACAGGATTGGTACCAACCTGATGTTTATTTTGCCCAATCCAACCTTGAAAGAAAATGGGACAATTTACAGCTAAGAAGGTATGGAGGTGATTTACAAGGCGTTATTGATGAACTGGATTATCTTGAATCTTTAGGAATCAACGCTATTTATTTTAACCCCTTAAACGATTCACCTTCCCTGCATAAATACGATCCAAGAAACTGGCGACATATAGACAGAAACTTTGGGCCTGACCCTGATAAGGATATTGAAATAACCGCCACTGAGGACCCTATTGATCCTACAACCTGGAAATGGACTACTGCCGACAGTTTGTTCCTTAAATTAATTAAAAAATGCCACGAAAAAGGAATTAAAGTAGTAATGGATTACTCTTTTAATCATACGGGAACAGAATTCTGGGCATTTAAAGATATAAAAAAAAATGGGATAAAATCAAAGGTAGCCGACTGGTACGAAATTGAAAGCTTTGATGATCCCGAAACCCCTGAAAATGAATTCAAATACCGAGGATGGGCAGGCGTACCCACCATGCCGGAAATGAATAAAGACATTATTGGTGATGATAAGGAAATGCCTTTTGAAGGGAATTTACACAACCAGGGCGCTAAAAATCATATTTTTAGCATAGCAAAGCGTTGGTTAGACCCAAATAAAGATGGAAAGACTGACGACGGTGTAGATGGCTATCGCCTGGACGTAGCTGCTGAAGTACCAATGGGTTTCTGGAGGGAATTCAGAAAAGAAGTCCGAAAAGTTAACCCTGAGGCTTATCTGGTTGGGGAAATCTGGTGGCTTACGTGGCCCGACTCTTTAATGTTGCCAAATAGTTTTCTGCAAGGCGATCAGTTTGATGCCATCATGAACTACAGATGGTACCGGCCAGCCAGGCACTTTTTTGCCAGCGCCCCTGATGAAATGAAACCCAGTGAATTTGTAGCTGAACTTGAAGATAAATTTAAAGGAATTGACGAGGACAGACAAAAAGCCATGATGAACCTGGTAGCCAGCCATGATGCCCCAAGGGTTTCTACATCGCTTTATAATAAAAATCTATATAAGTTCAAGGCAAAACCTTACGATGATGAAAACTATAAAATCGATAAACCTGATGCTAAAACCCGGGCCATTCAGGAAATGTTATTGATCCATCAATTCACTTTTATTGGTGCGCCACATATTTGGTATGGCGATGAAGTTGGCATGTGGGGAGCAGATGACCCTGATACACGGAAACCTATGATTTGGCCGGATATTAAATATGATGATGAAACCACTCATCCGTTTGGAAAGGACCGCAAAGCAGATAAGGTAATACAGGATGTTGATTTACAGTCTTTTTATAAAAGATTAATTCAAATACGAAAAAACAACCCGGTTCTGATAGATGGTTTGCTAAAATTTGTTTTAGCTGATGACAAAAATAATACCCTGGCTTATTCAAGAAGTGATGATGCCACTGAGATAATTGTGGCTTTTAATAATTCCAAAGAACAAAAACAACTGGAAATACCTGTGAATAAAGATGGTACGTATGTTGATTTATTTAATCCAGATAAACAATTCCAAGCCAAAAACAAAAAATTAGAGCTTGAACTGGATGGTACAAAAGCAATTATTCTAAAACATTGACTTTTTGAGACCCGACAGGTTTTAAAAACCTGCCGGGTCTTAAGAGCAACAAATATTCAACAAAATGAAAAAAATTTTACTCTTATTTTATTGCCTGACCCTTTTGGTATCTTTAAAAGCGCAGGTAACAACAAATCCTGCAATACCGACTGCAAATACCGCTGCAACAGTTATTTTTGATGCAAGTGGAACCGCGCTGGCAGGATACACAGGGGATGTTTATGCCCACACAGGAGTGACAGTTGAAGGCGTTGGACGATGGCAACATGTAATTGGATCATGGGGAAACAATACAACACAACCTAAACTGACAAATGTTGGGACAGATTTATATGAATTGGTGATAACTCCATCCATCGACGAATATTATAATGTAGCTACAGGTGAGGTTGTTACTGAGTTGTGTCTGGTTTTCAGAAGCGCTGATGCGAACACTCAATCATCAGATATTTTTGTTGACGTTTATCAATCAGGATTAGCCATAGCAATTACAAGTCCTACTGTTCAGCCCTATTTTGTAGATGCGTCATCAGAT
>JARGGF010000098.1 GCA_029210905.1 Bacteroidales bacterium
AATTATTAGTGGATTACTTTATAAAAAAATATTGTAAAGCCATGAGCCGGGATCTCATGACCATTGATTCCGCAGCACTAAATCGATTGGAACAATTTGAGTTCCCCGGAAATGTCCGCGAACTTGAAAATATGATAGAAAGGGCTATTGTTGTTGGAAATGGGAGGGAAATACGTTTGAGAGACTTGCCTATTAGTAAAGAAATAATTAATTCAAACATTGAAAGCCTAGATGAACTTGAAAAAAAACACGTTCTACAGATTTTAAACAAATATGGTTGGAATATTTCCCGCTCTGCAAAAGCCTTAAAAGTAGACAGGGTAACACTTTATAACAAAATAAAAAAGCATAGTTTAAAACCCAGGAATAAAGCAAACTAAACTCAGTATTATCTTTTAATTATAAACTATTAAGAGGAATGTTTATATGAAAAAACGGGCCATCACTATAATTTCATATGGACAATTCGAAACAGGTTTCCTTTCAAAGATTGCCAAAGAAATAACAGAAATATATCAATGGCCTGTAACCATTGAAGAAAGGTACATAGAACTAAGCACTTTTTACGACCCTGCCCGAAGGCAATACGATGCAAATAAATTATTAAGAGAAATTGACAACAGTTCATCGCCTGATGCTGTAAAAACAATTGGCGTTTTTCATGTGGATATTTTTATTCCCATTTTCACCTATATTTTTGGACAGGCATTTTTAAATGGCCACACAGGAATTGCATCGCTTTACCGGCTCAAAAACGAACTTTACGGAATAGAACCCGATAATAATATACTTCTTGAGCGCTTTGCCAAGGTAATTATACATGAACTTGGGCATGCTTTTGGGTTAAAACATTGTTATACACCATCTTGTGTGATGTTGTCTTCGACCTACATGGAAGATATTGATCAAAAAGAGCACAAGCTGTGTAGTAAATGTCGTGCAGAATTAAGTTTAAATCTGCCCGGTTAATTCTCAATTTCCCTTTATTTTCAAGGCCTACATAATAAGTGTTGAATATTTCAACACCTGTATAATAATTAAACAATCAATTTAACTACCTTAGTTAAAACAACTTAGACATTTTTATGAAATAACTGTTTAATTATTCAACACTTTAAACTGTAAAAAATTTCAATAGTTCACATGCTATAACGCTGATTATTTGAACGTTATGCTTAGTGGCACTTTTGTTGGGTTACCCAAAGCAAAGAAAAATTTGGTGAGAATAAACCAGATTCTTTGGCTGAAAGTAATAAACATTAAAATCTAAATATCATGAAAAATCTTGTTTTCATTTTTGTTTGTCTGTTATTGCTTGCATTGAGCAATAATAAGATAGTAGCTCAACAAAGCTCGCCTGCAGAAACTACATTAAGTGTTGCATGTTCGCCCGATTTATACAATTTAGCAAACGATTGGGCAATTGAATTCTGTAAACAAAATCCTGACATCAAAATAAAGGTAACTAAGTCTACAGATTTTAATCCTTCTACAATCCAAAAAGCCGGTGTTAATTTATCTTTTGTTTCAAAAGGATCATACCTGCAATCAGATAATGAAAAATTATGGAAAATGGAAATAGGCAAAGACGCTTTGGTTCCCATTATTAATTCAAAAAATCCATTCTTATCAGAAATTAAAAATCAAAACATTTCCCCGGTAATTCTCGCCCAAATTCAACTAAAGCCTGAAAAAAGAAGGTGGAATGTTCTGCCGAAAATTGATCAGGACCAGTCAATTAATTATTATTTGGTGAATAATCAATCAACAAATTCAATGGTAGCAAAGTTTTTATCATCAAGACAAAAAATAGAAGGTAAAAGTGTTGAAAATAGTGAAAAATTGATTGCGGCTATTCTTAATGATCCCTACTCTATTGGATTTTGCAAACTAAGCGAATTGGTTACCACAAAAGTTACCAATGCAGGAAGGGATATTACCGTTATGCCCCTTGACAAAAATGGAAATGGCAAAATTGAAGATTTTGAAAATATTTATTACGATTTGTCAACATATACAGACAAAGCCTGGATGGGAAGATTTCCGAAAGAACTAACCAACAATATTTATTCAATTGCTTCACAAGCGCCTGTAAATCAATCTGAAGTGGCATTTTTACAATGGATTTCGAGCCAGGGTCAACAATTTTTAAATAAAAATGGTTATTCTGCATTGGTTCTAAAAGAGAAACAGTCAAATTTGTTAGAACTTGGCCATCAGAAAGACTTTGTTATAGTTTCAGATAATCCAACTCTTTTTTCAAAAATAGGTGGATTTTTTGCTTCAATTTCAACTTCGTTGTACGTTTTTATGGCATTTATCTTATTACTGATTATTGTTGGAATAACCATGAATATTGTATCAAAAGATAAAACCGTTACACACCTCAATACTGATTCTTCAGAAATTTTTAGCGAAAATACATTAGACGTGCCAAATGGGTTGTTCTTTGATAAAACTCATACCTGGGTTTTTTTAGAAAAAAGTGGGACAGTAAGAATAGGAATCGATGATTTTCTTCAACACGTAATAGGTTCAATAACAAAAGTAAAATTAAAAAATCCTGGAGAACTTGTAAAAAAAGGTGAACCAATTTTATCCCTGATTCAAAACGGTAAACAATTATGCATAAATTCACCTGTTTCAGGCAGAATAAGTGATTATAACGACACTCTTATAGATACTCCCTCAACAATCAATCGGTCACCCTATTCAAAGGGCTGGGTGTATTTAATTGAGCCAACAAATTGGTTACGGGAGATTCAGTTTTATCAGATGGCCGAAAAATACAACGAATGGATTAAAAATGAATTTTTACGATTAAAAGATTTTTTGGCAACTACAATTAATATAAAATCCCATGAGTCTGCATATATGGTACTCCAGGATGGTGGTCTAATTAAAGATAATGTGCTTGCAAATCTTGGGCCTGAAGTATGGGAAGAGTTTCAGACAAATTTTGTAGATACCATGAAATAACTAGAAGCAAGGCTCATGTCTCTCGTAAAAATTATAATATAAGTCCCTTTGAAGCAGTCGTTTGTCCATAGTTATTGGTCACTAACAAACTACCTTTGATTTCCTATGACGAGACAGACTACTTGAAACTATTGATACTAACCTACATTTAAAAAATAATAACCATGAGTATAAATCGTAGAAACTTTTTTAAGGTTCTTGGAGTCACCGGACTTACGCTTGCAACAGGTTCGGCATTAAAAGCAAAAACTGCGTCTCCAGAAAGCGAAAAAGAATTCTCGGGAATATTGTTTGACTCAACACGTTGTCTTGGTTGTCAATCTTGCGAAAAAGCCTGCGCTAAAGTAAACAATCTTCCTAAGCCAACTGAAAAGCCAGAGGTTGGTGTAATAAGGGAAACAAATGAGACAAGGCGTACTGTTATAAACACTTATAACACCTCCAAAGGAGAATTTAGTATAAAAAAACAATGCATGCATTGCAACGAGCCAGCCTGTGCAGCAGCTTGCTTAACACAGGCCATGTATAAAACAAAAGAAGGACCGGTAATCTGGAGGGCCGATAAATGTATGGGATGCCGCTATTGTATGGTTTCCTGTCCGTTTGATGTTCCAAAATTTGAATATCACAGTTCAAATCCACAAATTGTTAAATGTACCATGTGCTACGACAGGCTTTTAGAAGGGAAAATTCCTGCATGTGTTTATGCCTGCACAGGTGATGCACTACATTTTGGAACCCGCAAAGAACTTATTAAGGAAGCACGAAGACGGATTCAGGAAAACCCTGATGATTATGAAGATCACATTTATGGTGAACATGAGGCTGGTGGAACTTCATTTTTGTATCTAACAGCCGGCCCGATTAATGAACTGGGGTTTAAAAACACTTTACAAAATAGTTCTTATCCTTCATTAACAAAGGGATTTTTATACAGTGTCCCTACCATATTTGTGCTTTGGCCTTCCATATTACTTGGAATTTATGAGGCAACCAAAAATAACAACTCAAAAAGTGAAAGTCATGAATAATGCGGCCAATCTAGTTGCAAAAGATAATCAAGAAAAAGCCACCTGGAAATTCATTCTAGGAGAACTAAAGCCAAAAGGTAAATGGCTTACCCCTTTTAATATTATTTCAATACCAATAATAATATTAGGAATAGTATTAATCGTAATCCGTTTTTGGAAAGGACTTGGCTCTGTTACAAACCTTACACAAGAAGTTCCCTGGGGATTATGGATTGGTTTTGACGTAGTTACAGGTGTTGCTTTTGCGGGCGGCGCATATGTTCTCACCTTTATGGTATATATTCTTAATATGAAGAAATACCACTCCATTGTCAGGGTAACAGTTTTAAACGGGTTTTTGGCTTATGTTTTTTACGCAGGGGCTTTATTGTTGGATTTAGGCAGGCCTTTGAATGTAGTTAACCCTATCATAGGAAATAATTTTGGGGTCAGCTCAGTATTGTTTTTAGTTGCCTGGCATTTCCTCTTGTACATGGTGGCGCAATTGATAGAATTCTCACCAACAATCGCCGAATGGCTTGGTGCCAAACGTGCCCGTAAAATACTTTCCGGGATGACAATTGCGGCAGTAATCTTTGGAATCACCTTGTCTACCTTGCATCAATCCGGCTTAGGGGCGTTATACTTAATGGCAAAAGAAAAAATTCATCCTCTGTGGTATTCAGAATTTATTCCCATTATGTTTTTTGTTTCCAGTATTTTTGCGGGCCTTTCAATGGTCATTTTTGAAGGTTCTATTACTCATAAAGTATTTTCGGACCAAATCAGTGAAAAAAATCATCACAATCATAATACCATCATTCATGGATTGGCCAAAATATGCACTGGTGCTATGTTTGCTTACCTTTTTCTACAAATACTTGTATTCATTCATGAAAAACACTGGAATTTAATAAATACAGGGATGGGTTACTGGTATCTTTTTGAAATCATTGGTTTTGTTCTGATACCAATGCTTCTTTTCTTTTTCAGTTATCGAAAAAACAACCTGCTCTTAATTAAAGTGGCGGCAATTATGACCATGATTGGGATCATATTAAATCGTTTAAACGTCACTGTAATAGGGTTTAAATGGGATGCTGCTGTTCGATATGTTCCAACATGGATGGAACTGGTAGTTACTTTGACTGTAATTTTTATCGAAATATGGGTTTTCAGATGGGTTATAAACCGAATGCCTGTTTTACGCGAATCGCCCACATGGGTTAAAACAGAAAGATAACAATCTGTTTTACTGTATTTTATAAAAAAACTTAAAACAATAATAAGATGGAAAGTTTTAGTTATACAAATATTTTTGAAACCAAAGGGATAGAATACATTGCTATCATTATATTCTTCGTAATCCTTATTCCTTTTTGGATTTTATTAAATAAAAAGGTCAAAATAACCGGAAAGATAAAGAAAGTTCTGGGTTTTCTATCGGAAAATATCTTAAAATTTCCGCTCGGAATTTATCATACTAAAAACCACACCTGGGCTTTTTTGGAAAAAAATGGTGAAGCAAAAGTGGGTTTAAATGACTTATTGTTGCATATCACTGGCGAAGTAAAAATCAACCCTTTAAAAAAGTCGGGTGAAATGATCAGTAAAGGTGATTTATTTATTGAAATAGAACAAGGAGGCAAACAGCTTCAATTATTTTCACCGATTTCGGGAAAAATTCTGAATTCAAATGAAGAATTAAACAACAATCCAGAGATAGCAAATGAAGATCCTTATGGCGAAGGGTGGGTTTATAAAATAAAACCATCGGCCTGGAAAACCGAAACAAACTCCTATTATCTTGCCGAAGAAACCACTAATTGGTCGAAAATGGAATTGGTGCGTTTTAAGGATTTTATGGCTGCATCTGCAATGAAATATTCCGATAAACAATCCATGTTGATATTGCAGGATGGCGGTGAGCTAAGTGAAAATTCACTTTCAGAAACATCAGAAGAAGTTTGGAAGGATTTTCAAAAGGGTTTTTTAAATATGGCTGATTAATGTTAATTTTTATTACCATTTAGTGGGGTTTAGTCACTTTGTGCTCTAATTGATGAACAGGACGATTACACATTTCTCAAATCATTAGAATTCAAATACTAAATCTCGCTAAATCAATTTGTTAATCGTATTGGCAATTTAAAACAGATGAAAATTAAAATTTCAAATTAAAACTAATGCATCATGAAAAATATTCAAACAATAATAGCCATGTTTTTTTTGCTCATATCATTGCATTCATGCAATAACGAACAAAATGACTATTACAAGGCAAAACAAGCAAATACGATTGAATCTTTGAAGGAATTTGCAATCAATTATCCCAATAGTGTCTATACCGATAGCGTAAAGGAAATAATTGACTCCATAATATGGCACACAGTTCTGAATGCAGATAGTCTCAATCAATATGAAAAGTTTATTGATGAACATCCTAAAAGTAAATTTATCAAAAGTGCAAAAGAAATATTTGACAGTCTGATGTGGCAGGAGGTCAAGCAAAATAACACCATCGATGATTACGAAACATTTATCGACGATTATCCTGACAGTAAGTTTATTGACAGTGCTAAAATTATGATTGAAAAATAAGAGCCAAGGTTGGGACTTAAAGATACACCAACTCCAAATTATAAAACTCACATTTTCAGAAGCTAAAAGTTAGCAGTTATTTGCTCAAAAAAATATTAAACCTTTAAGCCCTAACCTTTATGCGAAAAGTTGCTGTCAATTTTGCCTGATTTAGGTAAAAATATCTTTTTGTACAAATGCCAAACCTGTCAATTTACAAGCGTATAAAGCATGCTGCTTGCATCTGATAAAACGCCTAAAAAAGCACCAGTAACAAGTTGGCTGTATGTATTTTTTCTGAATTCAGTTTCAAAATCAGTCATTAGCATACAATATTTCATAACAATATTATATAAAACTAAAAATTATGTGTTAAATTTAGGCAGGAAAAAAATAAAGTGGGCTATGGATATTAATACAACTTATTGGTTTTTTAAAAAATTATTAAATGATAAATTGTGTTTATTGTATAATGGGAGCTTTAGCGATAAGATGACCTATAAATTCATTGAGCTGAGTGAATACAATTTAAATAATAATGCGGATCTTTCCAGAATGAAAAGCCGGGTTTCCTTTTTAATGGCAGAATGTTTCCAGAATATTGTCAGGCATGGAGAATCAAAAGAGGAGGAAAAATCAAAAGAACAACTTCCCGGGTTTTTCTCTACTAAAAATACAAAAAACACCTATTTTATAGCTTCAGGAAATTTAATTGATAAAAATAACATTGAACAACTTGAGAGCAAACTTAAACATGTTAACAGCCTGAACAAGGACGAACTAAAGGATTTGTACAGAAATGTAATGGGCAATGAAGGTTTTTCAGACAAAGGTGGCGCAGGCCTGGGACTTATTGAAATGGCAAGAAAATCGGGTCACAGCATCGAATATGCCTTCCAGGACTATAATAAAGATTTATCTATTTTTTACAATCAAATAAGACTGGAAAAGGAGGATGAGGACGTCAATTTCCCAATTGAAGAAGTCATAAATTTTCATAATACCATGAACGAACAGGGTATTTTGCTACTTCAAAAAGGGGATTTCTCGCAGGAGACTATTTTACCCGTTCTTAATATTATTGAACAAAACTTGAAAAATGTAAAAAGTTCGAAAATAAATAAATCCGTTTATCTTGTTTTAGTAGAGCTTCTCCAAAATATAAGCAGCAACAGTCAGCTGATAGACAACCGGCACGAAGGCATTTTTATTATCCAACAGACTGATTTACATTTCAGTATAGCAGCCGGAAATTATGTAGCACCTCATCAGGTTGCAGATTTTGAAAGACGTTTAAAAAAGGTACAATCAGCTTCTGAAGATGAGCTGGAAGAATTGTATGAAATGGAGCTGTTGGAAGATAGCGAAGACAACAGCTCACGAATAGGACTAGGCCTGATTGATATTGCCAGAAAAAGTAGTGAAAAACTTAACTACAATTTTCAGGAAATAAACAACGAAAGGGTATTTTTTACAATTCAGGTTACAATTTAAGCACAAATTATAGCTATTTGATAAAAGAACATAAGTGTTCGAACATTATCCGAAAATTATTCATCAAATAAAATATCGTGTCGCTGAAAAATAGCCTTAAATTTAGGAGAACTTAGTATAAATCTAAAAAAACAGGGCTATGAGACACTTTTACATTACATTTTTAATTACATTATTATTTAGTAATTCAATATTAATTGCACAAAGCAATTCAACCGGAAGAAACGAGGATACAAAACCAGGAATTGCAACCGCAGAAGATAAAATCGAAATAAAAGCTGACGATGTTTTTGTCACTGATCGTGATTCAAAAACAAAGGATCAACAGGTTATTGATGATTATATTGTAACTGGTAGCTTAGCAGTAGGAATGGATGCTATTTTGAATGAAAATTTTGGTTTCAACACTATTTTGCTTAAGGAGAATAACCTACGAATTGGATTTGACGACACAAGCGTAGGAACTTTCCCGGCAAATGATTGGGCTTTGGTAGCAAATTCAACCGCAAATGAAGGTACCAATTATTTTGCAATTGAAGATGTTACTGCAGGCAGGATACCTTTTATTGTAATGGCCGGAGCACCAGCTGATGCCTTAAATATTGCAGCAAATGGCAATGTTGGCTTAAATACTTCTAATCCACTATTAGAATTTCATATCAAAGACAATGATACTCCCGGCATCAGACTTGAACAGGATAATACAAGTGGTTGGGGCGAATATATTTGGGATGTTGCCGGTAATGAAACCAATTTTTTTATACGGGATGTAACAGGTGGATCAAATTTACCATTTAAAATAAGACCAGGTGCACCCAATAATTCATTTTATTTAAATACTAATGGAAATATTGGTTTTGGAACAAGCTCACCATCAGAATTATTGCATGTTACACAATCAGCAAGGATAGATAGCTCTTTAATTTTGGGTACATATAATACCTTGCCAACAGCCCCTGATGCTGGAGAAATTGTTCTTGATGGAGCAGATAACAATATGAAATTTTATAATGGAACCAGCTGGACTTTTTTATCAGGCCAGGGTTTGACCAATGCCTCGCTTGTGGGCACGGTTTTAGATCTGGTTCTAGCAGATGGACAAACAATTTCAGTTGACATTTCTCCATTGATTCAAGACCTTGAAGACAGGGTTACGGCACTGGAACAACAAATTTCAAGTACTAAAGATTATATATACTCAAGTGCCAGATTATTTCAGAATTTTCCAAATCCATTTACAGATCAAACTTCAATCCCAGTATTTATACCTTCAGATATATCAAAAGCCCATCTGGTTATCTATGATATAAAAGGAGTTAAGGTAAAAGATTATACGATTGCAGAAAGAGAATATAGTAATGTTGTTATAGCTAATGGGGATATTCAGGGTGGCACCTACTTTTATTCCTTAATTCTGGATAACACTGAGCTGGAATCTAAAATTCTTATAAAACTGGATTAAATAAATGAGCTAAAACATTTAAAAAGAAGGTGTCTGAAAAGTGATTTTTTTGCCACAAATTCTCAAAAACACCAAGTTACACAAAATGCAATACATTGACAATTAACAATTTGTGTTATTTGGTGCATTTGTGCATCGCATTCGGCAAGCCTTGCGCCTCCGCTAAAGCTTCAGCGGCACGCGGATGGCGACCGAAGGTTTTAGTGGCTATTTTTCTTTCTTTGACTTTTTAGAC
>JARGGF010000990.1 GCA_029210905.1 Bacteroidales bacterium
TGTCGGCTGCCATAAACCAGGCATCTTACTCAATAGTCAATGAATATCCTGTCTTACTAAATTTTGATATTCTTCAACACAGCCGTGTTAAAGATATTGCACCGGATATTGGAATTTACGAATATGTCCAGCAGTAAATAGTAAACGACCACCCCCAAAGGAGGTGGCTTTAATGGCAGATCCCTCTAAAAGAGGGGGACTTTAACTGTTCTCGTCATAACGTTCTTTCTTTTCTTGATATTTCACATATCGTTTGATCATTTCTGCATCAAGACCAATAGTGCTCACAAAATAATCCCTTGTCCAGAAATGGTTACCTCAATATGGTTTCTTTTTCAATTCAGGACAACTTTTGAAAAGTCTAATCGCTAATCTCCCTTTAAGTATTCCCATATAATCTGAGATTGAAACCTTTGGGGGAATCGAACACACTAAATGCACATGATCCTTTTGGACATTGAGCTCTAGCACCTCAACTTCTTTCCACTGACTTATGGAAATGATATCATGCTCTACCAGTGCCTTGACTAAATCTGTCAAAATTCGATACCGATACTTAGTTACAAACACAATGTGATACTCACATTTATAGAATACATGCGATAATTTTCTAAATTTGCCCATAACATTTTATTTTAAATTCATGGGGAAAGCTAACTGGTATAGCCTAAATTACAATACCACCGGCTAAGACGGTGGTTTTTTCGTTAAAAAATAAATTGGAGTTTTACAAAAAGAGATGCATATAAGAAATTAAGCCATCATTATGTTGCATAACTAGATTGTCATGATACTAGTAACAAAAGCAATAATTGTTACACTGCCCTGAATCCACGTCCACTTCCTCTTACCCAGGATCGGAATGGATTATCGCAACAAGCATCCAAAATAATAATATTTGTGTTTTCAGGGAATTCTTCAAATTTGGCAACCATGTCGTTTACCGACATTGCCTCAAAGCATACCATATCCTGATTTGATATACTTGCATCCATTGGAATACTGTAATCAACACCATTTACCTGAATTCCATGATCTGCATAAAAAAAACAAAGCCACATTGTAATACCTCAGCTGCGACCAAAACTCAGCAATTTATTGGGCCATTTCTATCCTACTTGCATTTACTTTAATAATTACTTTAAAATCAAGATCCTGTAAATTATTGGCTATTAAATTTGCAATATTTAGAGGATTTCTTATAGCACTGCGATACTGATACGCAGCATTACCAATTACAAGAGCATTTATGCCTATAGCTTGTTATTTGATTTATTTTATTAAAGTGATTTATTCACTGAAGATTGGTTGTTATTTATAATAAGTGTAAATATTTAAATTTCTATTAAAAAAGATAACAGCGTATTATTTAGTGCCGTAAATTTATCTACAAAGACATTTTGAATATTAATTTAAAACTAAAAAATCATGACAAAAAAAACAACGCTGAAATTATTAGCATTTATTTGCTTAATCGGAATTTCAATGATTTGGCAATCATGCCAAAAGGAACCTGACCTTGTTGGAAAAGGCGATGTGAATTTTAATGTACTTTCAGACATTAGTAAAGGACTAAAATGCATCACTTGTGACATGAACCATGCTGACAAAGTAATTATTACAGTGCAATATGATGATGGCAGCCCTACGGACTACACACAATACCAACTTGATATTCATAGTATGGGAGGAACATTTATTACAAAAAAAATTGCACTTCCGTTTGGCAATTATAAGGTAACTGAGTTTTATATTATTGATGCTTTGGATAATATTATCTTTGCCAGTCCACTAGATGGATCAGTAATGGCACAAAATGTTGAAAATCCTCTGCCTATTCTTTTTTCGGTAGATGAAAAGAACATTAGTGCTGTTGACATTGAAGTTTTATGCGCCAAAAGTCTCAAACCAGAAGATTTTGGCCTTGTCCAGTTTCCTGTTATTGAAGTTGAAACCTTTCAATTTTTAATTAGCGTATCAGAATTAGGTACAGACCAGTTACTGACTGCAAACATTACTGTTAGCAGCGGGGCTTATTCTTATCAGCAAGTATTGGTAGACAATATTGTCACCGTAAAAGATGGATATGATAGTTATATTATATCGATTAATAAAGAAGGTTATTTGGGGTTTATTGTTACATTATCCAATTCTGAATTGAAAGAATTTGCAAAGATACCACTTATTGTTGAACTTTCATTGTCTAGTACTTTTCTGGATATTTTTCATCATTTAGACTTTAATGACATAATTACCACTCAATATGGACCCGATGCAAAACTTAATCTTAATGGTGGTGGAAAATACGATTGGTCGGCCCTGGTTAATTCTATAACAAATCCCTTATCCATTGCCCCCTATTTAATCGAAAAATATGGTTCAAATCATATTCCTATTTTGGTAGGAAACCATGCTTACGACTGGAGATACTTAAATACAAATGAATTATCAGATTGTGTACTTCCTG
>JARGGF010000991.1 GCA_029210905.1 Bacteroidales bacterium
TGACAGATATACAAGGCCTTGAACCAGACCATTTCATTATTTCTGCATCCAATTATCAGCTATTTATAAAAAATAAGGAAGAGGAAAAATATTTGAAATTTTTTAACCAAAATTACCTGATTAACTGAGCTTTTTAATCCAGCGTTCAATTACTTTAGGAAAATGCTCGTATTCAAGTAAATGTATCTTATTTGCAAGAGATTCGGGGGTTTCATCCGGCTCAATTTTACATTTAACTTGCGCTATAATCTCCCCATCATCATACTTGTCATTTACAAAATGAATGGTAATTCCGCTTTCTTTTTCCCCGTTTTTAATTATCGCTTCGTGTACTTTCATTCCATACATCCCCTTGCCTCCATATTTTGGAAGCAGGGCAGGATGAATATTTATAATTTTATTGGGATAAGCCTGAATTAGCGAGTTGGGTACAAGCCATAAAAACCCAGCCAATATTATAATATCTATCTGATTATCAGCTAATAATCTAAGCACATAATCTGTATTGTAAAACTGATCGCGGTTAAATGAAACTGATGCTATCTGATGCAATTTGGCCCTCTCATGAACATAGGCATCGGCCTTATTTGAAAGAACCAGCTTTACTGTAACCAGTTTATTTCCAGAAAAATACTGAATTAGATTTTCTGCATTTGTTCCACTTCCTGAGGCAAAAATAGCTATATTGCTCATTGTTAAATGATTATATCAGAGTTTTGTTTTTCAAAGATAATTATTCAGCCCAATTAATAATAACCGAATTGAAAATATTAAGAAAAGTTTAGATTAAATCCAGGCTATTCAATACTGTGGAGAATAATTGCTGGTATTAAAAGAGAAACTATCAATATGTAATTTAGCCATTTACGAAAAAATAAGCGACTAAAAAACATCTTTTTGAATTTATAAATTTTTTTTTTCATTGAAATTATTATTTCTTTGCACTTTCAAAACAAAATTATTATTTATTATTAACTAAATTTAAGAACTATGTCAGACATTGCATCAAGAGTTAAAGCTATTATTGTAGATAAGCTTGGAGTTGACGAGAACGAAGTTACTGAAACAGCAAGCTTCACCAACGACTTAGGTGCCGATTCTCTTGACACTGTAGAGTTGATCATGGAATTCGAAAAAGAATTTAACATTGCAATTCCAGACGATCAAGCAGAAACTATAGTTACCGTCGGTGATGCTATTAAGTATATCGGAGATAACGTAAAATAATACAATTTTTGTTGTAGGGCATGGAGCTGCAAATTCCAATGCATGCTCCTTTCTTTTTTTATAATTTTTGTTTTACACAAAAATAAAGCTGCTATTTTATGGAGTTGAAAAGGGTTGTAGTTACCGGAATTGGTGCCATTACTCCTATAGGGAGTGATATCGCAACATTTTGGGAGAATCTAAAAAATGGTGTAAGTGGAGCAGGACCTATAACAAAGTTCGATGCTTCGAAATTTAAAACACATTTTGCCTGCGAAGTGAAAGATTATGACGCAGGAAATTATTTTGACCGCAAAGAGGCCAGAAAACTTGATTTATATGCCCAATTTGCCTTAATCGCGACGGAAGAGGCAATGAAAGATGCCAATTTCGACCTCGAAAAAATTAACCACAATAAAGCTGGTGTTATTTGGGGTTCAGGAATTGGTGGTATTGATACGCTAACTCAGGAAGTAAAAGAATATATTAGAGGGGGAGAAATTCCAAAGTTTAATCCTTTCTTTATCCCGAAAATGATCTCTGACATTGCTGCAGGTCATATTTCAATGAAATATAATTTCAGGGGGCCAAATTTTACAACTGTATCTGCATGTGCTTCAGCTACTAATGCTATTATTGACGCTTTTACATATATACGTATGGGTAAAGCAGAAATTATCATTACGGGCGGCTCAGAAGCTTCAATCAACGAATCGGGACTTGGTGGTTTTACTGCCATGAAAGCCCTGTCTACCAGAAATGATGATCCTAAAACTGCTTCGCGTCCATTTGATGTAGACAGGGATGGTTTTGTTATGGCTGATGGCGGCGCTGCTTTGATTCTTGAAGAATACGAGCACGCAAAAAAGCGAGGTGCAAAAATATATGCAGAATTAGTAGGAGGTGGATTATCTGCAGATGCTTACCATCTTACAGCTCCACATCCTGAAGGTGAAGGTGCTGCTTTGGTAATGCGAAATGCTCTTGAAGATGCTGAACTTAATCCTGAAGACGTAGATTACATTAACGTTCATGGAACTTCTACACCACTTGGTGATATTGTTGAACCTCTGGCAATTCAAAAAGTGTTTGGTGATCATGCATACAAATTAAGCATTAGTTCAACCAAGTCTATGACAGGCCATTTATTGGGTGCTGCAGGAGCTGTTGAATCAATTGCCTCTATTCTTGCCATTAAATATGGTATTGTACCTCCAACAATTAATCACTTTAATTTGGATCCAAATATTGATG
>JARGGF010000992.1 GCA_029210905.1 Bacteroidales bacterium
TTGTTATTCTTTTCCTTCGCAGCGGCGTTTTATTTGGGCGAAATATTTAAATCATTACCGCTTGGATTTGTTTTGGTCGGAGGGCTTTACACTTTTTTAATACTTCTTTTCTTTCTCCTTAAAAATAGAATTATCAGAAGACCTTTAATAAAATTTGCACTTAACCTATTTTTTAATAAAAATCAGGACTGATTATGTTATTCAAAATAATTGAAGAACGACCAATTAAATCACTGAAAGATATAAGGTTAAAAAAACAACAACTTGAAACCCTTTCCAAAAAAAAATCTGACAAATTGAAAAGGCGGGCGGATAGAATTTTAACAAATACCAGCCCTCAAATAGTTTACAATGAAATTCTTGAGAAGTTTAATTTGCAGCATAGCCTTATGAACATGTTGCCTCTTCTGCTAAAATATAAGGATCAAATTGCAAATCTAAAATTAATAACTGCCATAAAAAAATCTCCTAAAAAAAGGGCCGGCATTATTGTTCTGGGGAGCTTAATAACTGGAATTACAACATATCTGTATATCAATAAAAAAAACAGCACGAAACTATAACCTGTTCAGCTCAAAACCACACTTTTTGCAGTATTTGGCGTCTTCATCGTGCCCTTCAAACAAACAATCTGGACATACTTGTGTAGTAACAGGTTTTTTTATTCCAAGGGCAAATTCTGCGGTCACAATACCAGTAGGCACTGCGATAATCCCATATCCCAGAATCATAACAAAACTTGCAATAAATCTTCCAATAGTTGTAGCGGGAGCAATATCACCATAGCCAACAGTAGTAAGAGTAACAATAGCCCAGTAGATGCCTTCAGGAATGCTGCTAAAGCCATTTTCTTCACCTTCAACAAGATACATGATTGTTCCGATAATGATTACAATCAAAATTACAGTATAAAGAAAAACAAGTATTTTTGTTTTGCTGGCTTTGAGTGCTGCAATAATTGTAGTACTGTCCTGCACATATCGTGAAAGCTTAAGTATCCTGAAAATTCTTAGTAGCCTTAATGCCCTTATAACTACTAAACCCTGGGCACCAGTAAAAAAAACACCAATAAATGAAGGAAGGATGGATAGTAAATCTATTAAACCGTAGTAGCTTAATATATAGGAACGTTTATTTTTTACAATGAAAATTCGAAGAAAATATTCAATTGAAAAAAATATAGTGATGCCCCACTCTAAATAAAATAACAAAAGACCATGCTTTTGAGCAATAGTTTGGACACTTTCTAGAGCTACAAATATTATACTTAAAAATATTAATAGTAACAAAACTATATCAAATGCTTTGCCCTTAGGGGTATCAGCCTCGAATACAATTTCATATAATTCATTTTTGAATGAATTATTCATTTATTTTAAATTATCAATTTTAGTTAAAAATTGAATATTGTTTAGTTTTTCCAGTGTGCTGATTAAAAAATTATTCTACATCCTGGTTTTCAAGCTGGAAAATTTCTTCAAGTTTAACTTTAAAAAATTTAGCAATTTTCAGAGCCAAAACAGTTGAAGGAACAAACTTTCCTGTTTCGATTGCATGAATAGTTTGCCTGGAAACATCAACTTTTTCAGCTAATTCAGCCTGTGTAATTTTATACCTGGCACGTTCCACTCTTATTGTGTTGTTCATTTTATTGGATTTATAATTTATTATGATCTATTTGATTTCATTCTCTGTAAGCTGGAAAATCTCCTTAAACTCAACATCAAAATATTGTGCAATTTTAAGCGCCAATACAACCGATGGAACAAACTTTCCTGTTTCAATTGAATGAATTGTCTGTCGCGAAACCTTAAGTTTCTCAGCAAGTTCTGCCTGGGTAATTCTTTTTTTTGCTCTTTCTACCCTTATTGTATTAACCATCTTTGGATTTTCCATTTTTTTTCGGTTTATAAAATCAATTATTTATATTTTTAAAAGTTTCAAAAAGTGTACCAAAATCAATTTTAGTTTTCATTGAGTATCTTATTATTGCATATTGCTTAACTTAATGTTCATTTTTCCACCTAAAAATTGCAATTACACTCCTAAATTTTTAGTGATTCATATAAATTTAATAAAAAAGTAAACGAAACTTATAAAATTGAACAAAAAACTTACCAATTTATATGCCAAATTTCATGTTCATTGTTGCTTTCGATTATTATTCTTACTTAAAGTTATCAATATTTTTAACAAATAATTCTCATAAAAACTATTTAGAAAGTTAATACCTTGTAAATATTGTGCTGTGAATAAAAAAGATAATTAACTGATACAATGAATTTAAACAGCTTGTAATAAGCCAATTATACAGAAACAATAGATATTAATTTTTTTATATTCAAAAAACTTTGTAAATTTCATTTTTAAATAAAATGAATTAAACAATGGCAAATATTTTTGATTCAGGTTCGGATATTAAATCGTTTTTAACCTTTAGGC
>JARGGF010000993.1 GCA_029210905.1 Bacteroidales bacterium
CCACGGAGCCATAACCAAAACATCCACCAGTACTGTACCCAGAATTAATTTTGAGAAATGTGTAGGTTGTATGGATTGTGTTTATCAATGCCCAGGTTTGGCTATTTTTGGATACAGTACCAAAAAGGATTGGTTATTTTTACCTATTGAATACCATGTTGAGGAAAAAACTGAAGTATTCCTGGTTGATAACAATGGTAAAAAACTTGGTGAAGGTCTTATAGAACGAGTACTTAAAAAGCCAAATAAAACAAATGTAGCACGAGTAAAATCATTGACTTTAAGCAGTGAAGAATTGACCAAAGTTCGTGGTTTTATTGCCAAAGACAGATATCCTGAACCTGTTGAATTAAAAGATTTTAATGAGGTAATTGAATCCGAAACCTATGTTTGTCATTGTGATGATGTTCGTTTGGACGAGATACTGGAAGTAGTTGGAGAACGGAAATTTATTTCTGTTGATGAGGTAAAACACACTACACGACTGGGAATGGGAGCTTGCCGTGGAAAGCGGTGCATCAAACGATTGAACCAGATATTAAAACCATTTGACATTTCACTGGTTGGAGATGCCACCCCTCGCGGCCCGCTGTCAAACCAGGTTTCTTTGGGCGAATTATACCCCAGGAATGCAAAAGAGCAAGTAATTGCACTTAATCATAAAATCGCTCCTAAAATTGTAAAAGTTCAATCCTTAGTTGCAGGGGGTGGAATAGGAGGAAGCGCACTTTTCAGATATCTTTCTGAGGCAGGGCAAAAGCCTGTATTAATTAACTATGGCAGAGGAGCTTCCTGGCGAAATATTGCTGGCGGACGTCCAAACTTTAGCTTGCCCGAGCTTTCAGATATTGCAACTAAAAACCTGGGTATTTTTAAAGATTTACAAGCAATACAAAATATTGATTTTCATCCAATTAACTATGTCACTTTTGCTCATGATGATACAATGTATAAAGCGTTGGAGGCGTCCATGGCCTGGTCAAATGCTTATATGATTGAACCTAATGGGTTTAAACAACATATTTCACCGTTTATTAACCCTAAGCTTTCAAAATATCAGGCAGCTTTAATTACAAAAGACTGCTGGCAGGCAACCCCCGGCAAAGTGGTTGATTTAATCAGAATGCTCGGCATTAAAAATGGCGGAACAGTGCTTGAAGATTGTAAATTGATAGATGTTGAAAAACAGGGAAGTGTTTACAAAGTACTTGTTCAAAATCACGACAAGGAATTTGTTGAGTATCATACACAAGTATTTATCAATGCATTAGGACCGGAAGGTGCTAAGTTTGCTAAACAAATGGGATTAGAAACAGGCATATTCCCTGTTAAACACCAGGCGTTTATTACGCGCCGCTTACCTATGATGGGAGTAGATGGTATTCCTCTTCCAATGATTATCGACCGAAGAAATTACAAGGGATTTACTGCTGTTTACGGGCAGCAGTTGGCTGAGACCGGGCAAATTATTGGATGTGCATCTCCGGGCATTGAACCAATGGAAACAGATAAGAATCTGAAAATCAACTCAAAAGAATTTCTTGAAATCGTATCTGAAGTATTTGTAGATTGGTTACCAGAACTGTCGTCTGTTGGTTTCCAGGCTATTTGGGCAGGATATTATGTTGAACCCAGAATGATTGTTGACCCCGATTTAGGCTTATTTATTGGTCTTCGCGGACAAGGGTTTATGCTGGGACAATACCTTGCTAAACTTTATGTAGATAAATTATTGAACAAGCCTGTTCCTGAGTATTTCGAAAGACTTACAATGAAAGGTGATGGTTTATTGGAAAAAGCTTTTAAATAAGCATTAAACGTAGTATTTGATTGATGTAATTATATAAAGTGTTAATAAGTAAATAATTACAAGATTTTCAATGTTAATAGATCAATTATTAATTCAGAGAGGTTTCATGTTTCAACATGGAACCTTTTTGCTTTTATTCATTTTATTTTCTATACTTACATACTGGTTAAAATTAATTTTTCGTTCTAAGAATACTAATTTTTAAACAAAAGGAAAATGACAAAGTTTCTGATAAATCTATTGATACTATTTACATTTTTGATCATTGGTAATGCTGATGCACAAATTTCACCAGATCATTACCTGGTAAATCTTATGGATAAAAAGTATTCTAAATATTCACTAAATAAACCTGAAGAATTTCTTTCTGAACGGGCGCTAAAAAGAAGAATTAAATACAACATTCCTTTAAATGAGAATGATTTACCTGTGAGTAATTTCTACCTTGACAGTCTTAAAAAACTTGGGTTAAAAATTGTAAATGTTTCAAAATGGATGAATTCTGTAAGTATATTTTCACAGGATTCTGCCTTGATTGATACCCTTGATAAACTGTCCTTTGTGCGTTCGCTTGGTTTAGATAGGAACAAAGCCGCGAATGTTGCGAAAAACCTTGTGAAAAAATCACCA
>JARGGF010000994.1 GCA_029210905.1 Bacteroidales bacterium
GCCCTTGTCAGTAGCAATAATTATTGTATGGATAATCAGATACAAAAGAGCCATGCGTCAACTGGTACGTCCAAAATTTCTGATCTCATTTATCCTAATTACTGTGCTTGCTGCTATTGCAATTACCTACCTCAACGGAAGCAAAAATGCCCTAAAAGAAGGCCTGATGATTGGGGTGGAAATGAATGTAAGGGCTGCAATAGTAATACTTGGTTTTTCTGTTCTGGGCACTGAACTCTATAATCCAAAAATTCGTAATTACATTGGTAAAAGCTCCTTTCGTAATATTAGTGCTGCTTCTGAACTGGCTTTTGAATCTTTACCCTTCATCATTGCACATCTACCTGATGCACGAACCTATTTTGTTAAACCTGCAGAAGTAATTAAAACACTGCTCTTTGCAGCTGAAAAAAGGCTAAACGAATTAAAATACCAGATGCGGGGTCATGTTTTTATTGTTACCGGCGGTATTGCAGAAGGAAAAACATCCTTTCTTATAAATCTGGCAAATGAACTGAAAGGAAATGGATTCAGCTTAGGTGGATTTTTTGCCCCACGTACTTTAGAACATAACAAAACCATTGGCTATAGACTGATTTCAGTAGAAACAGGCGAAGAATCAGGTTTTCTCAAACTTAAAGAATCAGCAGTCAACGAAGGAATTGGCCGATTTGAGATTGAAAACGCCGGCCTCACCTTTGGTGAAAAATTATTAACTCCTCAAGCAATAAAGAATAAACAGCTTATTATTATTGATGAGATTGGAAAACTTGAATTGAATGATGGAGGATGGAAGGACAGTTTTGAGAAATTGGTCAGGATCTCCGACCAATATATTTTAATTTCAGTAAGAAATGATTTTGTGGACAGTGTGGTAGAGAAATTTGCTTTGCAGGATTGTAGCTATTTCCCGGTATCAAAAACGTCAATAAACGAAGTTGTGGAAGTAATATCCAGTAAAATTAATCATTACAAGAAAAACTGAGTTTAAATTTTTTAAACATCGAATATTGATGCATACCGGCAATTATACAATAATGTAGCTTTGCTAATTCGATGAAAAATATTCAACTTTGATCAGACACAAAACAATTTTAAATCACTTTTTAAGATATTTTTAAAATATAATTGTTTTATACCATAAATATAACGCAATGCAGCTGCAGAGAAAAGGTGCTGCGCACCGAAAATATTAATAGGCATGGATAATCGATCTTTATTAAAGTTACTGAGTACTGTAATATTTTAATTTTCCAGAAAATTAACGACTCAACATCTGATATTATTCAACATTTTACATGCTATAAGCTTGCATTTCCTTGTTATATAAGGATTTTGTTGAATGTTGAAATATCGTCAGTGATTGAATTGTGATATAAAAAAATGTGCGAATGATGTGTCCGCACATTTTAAAATATTCATTTCTTTCTAAAAATTGGAAAATTTCTCCATTTTCATTTACGCTAATGTTGACTTTTACAATCGCGTATATTGAGGCATCAAGAACAGTATAATTTTCTTCCCCATTTCTAGCAAGTGTCAAACAATTTCCTCATGTCATTTTTCGCAACTGCCAAGGTTAAAAGCCAAACCTATTTCAAGTCCAAGTGCCTGAGCGATAACCTTGTCATTGCGGTTCATGATTGATTTAAACTCATAATTAGAAGCGCTTAACTGGTTCATCATACCATCACCTTGTTTAATGCTCTGAAACCCTTGCATATATTTAAACCCGCCAAAAACAGACCATTTTAGGTTGAGCTTGTATTTAAGCCCAAGGGCAGCTTCAAAACTTGTATTGTTCTGAACAATAAACTCCCCGTTGCCTGCCATGGCTTTATTTGAAGGATAAAAATAAGACGAGCCCTCCACATCAATATCATAAAGCAACACATTAATATCGGGGTAATACCCAGTGCGTGTCAATATTCCTGCATTATCATACTGGTTCTGAATGGCCAGGCCATAAGTAAAACCAAGGTTTAAATAAGCATCAAGGCGAGGTGAAAGGGTATATTCCAAACCAATTTTCACAGGGATGTCCAAAAACATAATTCCTTGATTTTCAACGTACTCATTAATGTTTTCTTTTATTAATACATTCTGGTTGTCTACATCAGAAGCCCAGATACTGTCGGCATAAGTTAAATTGTACTGCGAATTGTATTGCGACAATCCAAAACCCAGCGAAACACTTGATTTAAACTTTCCATTATTGAAAAAATAATAGCTTAAATCAGTTCCAAAAGCATAGCCAAATTTACTTTTAGCTTCGCTACTATAAATATCGCTTACTAATTTTGTCATTAATGGAGCCCCATGTACACGAAGTACAAAGCGGTGGGGCGAACAATTAAAATCGCATTGGTGTTCTGTTTGTCCTATGGCAATGTTGGTTGCCATCAGGAAAAACAAAATGGTGAATATATAAGTTTTTA
>JARGGF010000995.1 GCA_029210905.1 Bacteroidales bacterium
CCTGGATTTTATTCAGGGCTTTTTGTTTTAAAAGCAACTCTTTTAAGCTACTTTTTTTGAATATTGAACTCTTTTTTTTAATTTCAATGTTTGTACCACAAATTTAAAACGAAAAGGATGAAGAAATTAATAGTTTTTTTACTGGCAACTTTAATGATTTACTCTTGCGATTCACCGAAAAAAGCCCTGCAAAGAGGAAGCTACGAACAAGCATGCATTTTAGCAATTAAGAAATTACAAAAAAAACCTGCTGATGTAGAAAACGCAGAAATTTTTACAGTGGCTTATCAAAAAGCTAATCAGGCAGATATGGATAGAATTGAGTATTTAAAGCTCTCTGGGGAACAGACCTCGTGGGACGAAATACACAAACTTTACACAAAACTTGACCGAAGGCAAAAACTCGCCGAAACAATTTTACCATTACGTGCAGGAGGTAAAACAGTAAATTTTGAACATATTAACTATAATGAAAAAATTATTGAAGCTAAAAACTCAGCTGCAGATTTTCATTACAACAAAGGCCTTGATTTATTAAATGGAACAAAAGATGAAGCCAGATTAGCATTTAACCATCTTGAACAGGCAAGAAGTTATTCATCAAACTACCCTGATATTGAACAAAAAATAAAGGAAGCAAAAGAAAAGGGTACTACCACTGTTTTTGTCAGTTCGTTAAATAAAACATATGCACAACTATCCCCTGAATTTATGGGAAATTTAGTTGATTTTGGAATGAACGAACTTGATGACAACTGGACCAGATATTTTAATTCACCCGTTAAACAACAATTTGATTACAACATCTTTATCAGTATTACTTCAATTTATGTAAGCCCAAATGATATAAAGGAATCCAAAGAGATTGTAAAAAAAGAAGTACGTGATGGATGGGAATATGAATACGACGCTAAAGGAAATGTTAAAAAGGATTCAGTGGGCAATGATCTTAAAAAGCCAAAGTATAAAACAATTAGCTGCACTGTTACCAGTAAAATACAGAAGAAATTCTCTACACTTAAAGCTGCCGTTGAGATTCAGGATAATAATACGCAGCGTATCGTAGGTTCTACTCCTATAGAAGCTAAATATGAATTTGAATTTATTTCGGCATTTGCAAATGGAGACTTAAATGCCCTTGATGAAGAAACAAAAAAAACGATTGGACAAACACCAGTTTCATTTCCAGCAGATATTGATATGATAAACTATGCTGGAGATGATTTAAAAATAAAAATAATTGCTGCGATAAAAAGAAATAAAAATCTTATTAAATAAAATCATCCTGCATTAATAGCGGCAGGCCTTTTATACTGCCGCTATTAATGTATTTTTCAAATTACACCTTTGTATGCAACTTTTATGGACTTAAAAAGATTGAGTTATCTGCCTCTCAAATAAAGTTTTAGCTATAAATACTGCAAAAAAGTAAGCCAATTAATTTTTTATTGGTACTTTTGCGGCCACATTTTTTATTATGGAGAAACAAGTTGTAATAGAGCAGAAAGATGAACGTGCAGTGCTTGTTGGTTTAATTAACCAACAACAAAGCGAACAACAACTTAACGAGTTTTTAGACGAATTGGCATTTCTGACAGAAACTGCAGGTGCCAAAGCTGTAAAAAGATTTACACAGCGTCTGGAATTCCCTAATCCGAAAACTTTTGTGGGTAGCGGAAAGTTAGATGAATTGGCACAGTACATTCAGGAAAATGAAATTGATCTTGTAATTTTTGATGATGAACTAAACCCTTCTCAATTACGAAATGTTGAAAAGGAACTAAATTGCAAAATTCTTGACAGAACTAATCTTATCCTCGATATTTTTGCCAGCAGAGCGCAAACCGCACATGCAAAAACACAAGTGGAACTAGCTCAATATCAATATCTATTGCCAAGATTGACCAGAATGTGGACTCACCTGGAAAGACAACGCGGAGGTATTGGTATGCGGGGACCCGGAGAAACTGAAATTGAAACAGATAGACGGATAATACGTGACCGCATAGCAAAATTAAAGGAACAACTTAAAAAAATTGACAAGCAAAAAGCTACTCAGCGAAAAAACAGGGGCAAAATGGTACGCGTTTCCCTGGTTGGATATACCAATGTTGGAAAGTCTACATTAATGAATTTATTGAGTAATTCAGATGTTTTTGCTGAAAATAAGCTCTTTGCTACCCTGGATACAACTGTTAGAAAGGTAGTGGTTGGTAATCTGCCTTTTTTATTAGCTGATACTGTAGGTTTTATCAGAAAATTACCTCATGATTTGGTGGAATCTTTTAAATCTACATTGGATGAAGTTAGGGAATCAGATATTTTATTGCATGTGGTCGATATCTCTCACCCTAATTTTGAAGATCAAATTGAAATTGTAAATTCAACGCTTAATGAAATAGGGGCAGGCAAAAAGCCTATGT
>JARGGF010000996.1 GCA_029210905.1 Bacteroidales bacterium
CTTATTGTTCTCAGCCAAATTAGCAAACGCGGAACTGCAGGAATATCTAACGACAGGTTTGTGCAATATATCCTAGAACAATCAACGTGCCCGGTGTTGATAGTGAGATAGACCAGAGCTTGACCAAGTTAATATTTTATTTTTATTTTTCGTAGAAAAACAAATTTTGGCTAGTATAAAAACGATGAAGTTTATAAAAATCATAAGATTATGCCTTTTAGGTTTGATAATGCTATCTGCTTCTTTCCATGGCTTTGGCAGAGATATTGGTGAGATTAAAAGAAGTGGGAAAATATATGCTGCCTTCACAGAAAGTGCTCTTGGCAGCGTAAATCACAAGTTCGCTTTAGAGTTTGCAAAATTTCTAAATGTTGAATTAGTAATTGTAAATACCACCTGGGAAGAAAATTTTTCTAACAATGGAACAATACCTGCAAATTATCAGACCAACCCCAATTTATCATACACCCCTGATGCATTAAAGAAAGCAGACTTCATTTGTGGCACTATTTATATTTTGGAATGGAGAAAAAAGTTTTTTGATTATGCGGGATTACTTGATTTAAGTGATTTATTAATTATACCAAAAAGTGGAAAAAATTTAAAATCATATAGCGAACTAAAAGGACTAACCATTGCTTTTCTTGAAAACTCCAGCTACGAAACACATATAGTTGACATTAATAATAGAATTGGTGGTGGAATCAATTTTCGCAAAACTCAATCAGAAGAAGAGTCAATTAAGCTTCTGGAAGATGGCAAGGTAGACGGCTTTATCACCGTAGCCTATAATGGCCTGGAGATTGTTAAAAATAGCGAAGAATTTAAAATTGCTTTCCCTGTAGCCCCTATCAAAAAAGTAGGTTGGGCTGTAGAAAAAAGAAATATTGGCCTTGCCAATGAAATTAATAATTTTTTCGAGACTATTAAGGGAAATGGCAAATTGGATCAATTGTTCATGGATCATTACGGCATGAACTATAACAGCTATTATGAAATACTCAATTCCTACTCCCAGTCTCAGGAAGTAACAACCAACCAGAGGGATTTAGACGAAATTCTCGAATCAGGAAAACTTATTGTTGCCTTAAGGGATCGTTTGATGATATTCAATACCGGCAAAAAACAGTTCAATCATTATCTTGCTGAAGAATTTGCAAAATATCTGGGTGTGGATCTTGAAATTAAAATGACCCCATATTTTTCAAAATACTTTGAAAACGCAAATGGTGAAATTATTAAAGATAGCATTTATACCCCAGAATGGTTCAATTATTTTGATGTAGCCTGCGAAATCATGGTACCACTAGACTGGCGTGAGAAAAAAGTAAACATTATTCCTTTTATACCTTATGCTCAAGTAGTTATTGGTAGAAAAGATATAAATATAACCTCATTAAATGATTTAAAACGATATAGGGGTGTAACTTCAAAAGGTTCGGCCCAGGAAGATATCTTGATTAGAAACAATATTAACAATTATTATTATACTGAAGGAGACAGATTTCTGAAAGATATCAGTGCAGGAAAAGCAGATTATGCCATTGGAAGTGATGCTGTGTACAGAATAAATGATTACCCAAACCTTGAAGCAAAATTTGTGATTGGCCAGGTGGGAAAAGACGGATGGGCAATTAAAAAAAATCAACCCAAACTTCGGAGAAAAATTTTAGAATTTATAGAATATGCCAAAAAAGAAGGTATACTGGATAAATATTTCAAAATTCAAACCGGAATGCCTCTGAAAGCAACAGAAAACTATCTTACAGTACTTCAGGAAACCTATCAGCCAGGTGTATTTCCATTTGTATTTTATGGTACCAAAGAAGGTTTACCCCAGGAAGATGTCTTGTCTATTTTTCAGGATAAGGACAATTACATGTGGTTTGGAACACATGCCGGTGCAGTTAAGTATAACGGACGTGAAATGTCAATCTACGATAAAGCAAAAGGTTTCAGTAGCAACTCCATTTTTGATATTGCACAGGATGATGAAGGAACCATGTTTTTTGCCAGTTTAAAAGGAATTACCATTCTTGAAGATAATGAAATATCAAATATTCTTACAGATTATTCGTTTAGAAAAATTTTTATTGACGTAAAAAATAATAAATGGTTCCTTGGTGATAATGGTATTGCCATCTATTCGTTTGACAGAAAGGAAAGTTTCCTGAATAAACAAAACTTAAACCTGCCACAAAATGTTTATTCAATTGCTAAAAACAATGAAGAAATTACTTTCATAGCTTCAAAAGAAGGATTGTATATTCTTGATAATGAATCAAATGTAACCAGAGTTTCGTCAGATCCATGTTATTATGTATTGGTAGATGAAGATAATCAGTTATGGGTTTCAACCATTAATGGTGTATACCTTATAAATTTAAATACCTATGAAAACGTTGGCCTGGGTA
>JARGGF010000997.1 GCA_029210905.1 Bacteroidales bacterium
TTAAATTTAGAGCCTAAATTTAAAAATTTATTTTTGCGATTGTTTGATCGGGAACATTAAAAATACTGAGGTCTGAATATGAATGTTCCTATAATCCAGGCTATTAATTTATTACAGTTGTTTGTTAATATGTGCCTTAGTTCCTTGCTGCCTTCTTTAAGTGTTTTGAAACATTTATTTATACTTAACAGCTTTCCGGTTTTCTTATATAATTCTGAGCGTTTATGAACGAACATTTCCCAGTTAATTAATATTAGCAATAGACGTGCATTCAATAAGCAAATTAACCGTTCGTATTTCATTTTTTCATTATTGTCAATCCCGAATATTGATTTCCATGCCTTAAATACCAGTTCTACCTGCCACCTCAATTTATAGATTTTTGTTATTTCGTCATCATTTAAAATACCCTCTTCTATATTGGTTATAAACAAGTTGAAACGTGCCCTGCTTTTGTAGTTGTCACTTGTTTTATGCCCTTTCTTTTTATTATAAGCATTAATGTTTTTTAGTCTTTTGATGGTTTCTGTTTCAGGCATTATATCTATAACCAGACGGACAGGGAGCTTTTCCTTTCCACCAATATAAACTTGCCTGGAAAGCCTTTGGGTTTTACATCCGGTCATCATTTGGTACAGTTTGTTAAAATCCATCTCAACGAATTTATCACCTTTCTTTTCATAAACAACAACACCTACATTTAGCTTTGAAATAAAATAGGCACCCGCTTGCTGCATAGCCCTAAAACAAGAGAGGACAGAATAGCCTAAATCCCTTAAATATAAATCCCCTTTCTCTACCTTATTTATCGTTTCCTTTGTATCCCTTGAATCCGGCCTATTGGCTGCTGTTATAGTCAAATCGTTTACCTGGCCTGCTTTTATATCGAATTCATATTGTATGCAAACACCTGCTTTTGATGCACTTCCTCCAAAGCCAGGAAGCTGTTTTGCAAGGTTTCCTGAAACATCAAATTTGGTGGAATCTTTTATCAATACCCGTTTAAATAATTCAAACCATCCCGTATTTATTGAATGGGTGATTTGATGTAAAAGAGCCTCTCCAATTATAGCCTGCACATACTTTACTGCATTTTCCGTAAAGCGCTCACTAATCCCCTGTTTTGTTATTTCAACTTTATATTCTTTTTTAACATTGATTGCGAGCGCGTTCATACTTTTAGTTGTATCTGAACAGGCATCATAAAACAAACTGTTAAGGAACATCAGCGGCGAAAACTTTGAAACCCGTTTACAGAATCCTGTTTCGTAGGCCTTCATCCTTAAGTTACCTTCATTAAAAACTACTTTTATCTTTTCTTTTATTTTTTGTAAAAAGGGTTCAAATACCCCTCTATATTATACAAACTTTTCATTTTTATAACTCGCAGTGCGTCAGTAGTTTAAATAGAATTAGCTTGTCGGCTATGCCCCTGGGGGAGCTAAAGGCTAGCAAGTTACCTATTGTAAAGTCAGTTAAAAAGTTCAAACCTAAATCAGTAAAGAAGTTACCTAATGGCAAATGGATGATTGATGCAGGAATTACGCTCGCCGGATGGGCTGCAATTAACTTAAAAGGAAAAGCAGGAGACAGTTTAACTATTTATTACGGCGAACATCTGCATAAGGATGGAAGCTTAGATAATACCAATTTAAGTGTCAAAATAATCGGAACTAACCAGCAAGACGTGTATATCTGCAAAGGTGATGGCAATGATATGTACGAACCACATTTTATGTATCACGGCTTTCAATACATTGAGCTCAATAATTATAATGAAACACTATCTATTGATGATGTTGAAATACATCAGGTTCGTACCTCTTTTGATTCAATTGGAAAATTTAAATGCTCCAATGAAACGCTGAATTGGATTCAGGAAAGTAACCGCCAATCATTCGAGAGCAATTTTCATGGATATCCAACCGATTGTCCTCAACGTGAAAAAAATGGATGGACGGGAGATGCACACCTGGCTGCTGAAACAGGCTTGTATAATTACAAAATGGCCATGCCGTATACAAAATGGACACATGATATAATTGACGCCCAAAAGCCAAATGGCAGGCTCCCTGGCATTGTACCTACTGCTGGATGGGGGTATCAAATACATTACAACATTAAAGATCCTATGGGGCCAAGTTGGAATGCCTCAATAGTATTAGTTCCCTGGTACGTGTATACTTACAGAGGAGACACCCGGATTTTAGAAGAAAACTATAGTGCCATGAAAAAATACCTGCATTTTATTGACAGCATGTCGGTTGGCTACATATCATCCTTTGGTATTGGAGACTGGGAAGCTCCGAAAAGTCAAACCCACTGGGAAATAACATCTACAGCTTATTTTTCAACATTGGCTGAAACCATGTCTAAAATTGCCCGGATACTTGGTAAAATGGAGGAACATA
>JARGGF010000998.1 GCA_029210905.1 Bacteroidales bacterium
ATTTATCGGAAAATGCAGACACAAGACTCTCACAATCAGCAGCTTTACTCTTACCAAAAATGTTATCAACTGCTTCAATTGCAGTTTCAATATTTTTTAATTTCGTGGTTTCTTTTTCTCCTTTATGTATACTTTCAAGTGTTTCAATGCATTTTAGATACACATCAACTACTTCTTCTTTTGTTTTTTTTTCCCGTGAAAACATAGCTTCCACAGTGGTCATATAAGCAACAATAACAGATTCTTCAGTATTATTTTTTTGCAATTCAAATGATTTTTTAAGCAAATCATATACTTTTTCAAGCTGATTATTTCCGTAAACCAATAAATCTATTCCTTGCCGCCCTCTTACATAACCTTCTTGTCCGAAATACTTGATACGTTCCTCATAGATGTGCATTAGACTATCCACTAATAATTCGCGCTTTTTCTGGTCGCTTTCTTTCTGAAGAGCATATGTTAGAAATTTTACTCCATCCTGGTAAATAATTTTCTTAAACCCTTTACATGATTTGTAGGTAAGTTCCCAGGCAGGAATTGCCTTGTCATAAAAATTAAGCTTTTGAAATTCTTTGTAAACTGAAATGTTTTTTAAACATTCGATACTATCGTTTTTTAGTTCGTAAATGTTATTTACGTATTGAGCACTAAGTGGCAAAAAGAAAAATAATAGAACACTTAGCAAGAAAACTTTAATTTTAATTTGCAACATAATAAACAGATTTTGAGATTGCTCCAATATCTAAGCATTAATTATACATTATTTTTGAGATTACGAAAAGCCAGTTTTGAACAACGGGCCATATTTTATTCAAAGTACGGCACTTTCAAGGGAGAATTGATTATTTTGTTAAGCTGGCCTGAACCAAATTTTTCTTCAAAATTATAAAATAATATTATTGCTTGTATAAAAAGATTAAATCGTTAGAATTAAGAATTTATTGCCTGAAAACAATATATATTCTATTTCTTTCCAAAAATTTATACTGCATTTCATTTATATTTAATTAGTTCCTGTTTTGTAGGATACTGGAGTTTTCAAATTTACTGCACCGCTAAATAATGCTTTTACCGAGCCAACCAGAATTTTGGCTTCTACCAGAATAGGCACACGGTTTTCATCGTCGCTTACCCATACAAGAAGGTCTTCTCCCCCTTTAAACATGGTGCCTTCTACAAGGAGCATGCTAAATTTCAGGCAATTAATCTTATTTTTATCACCATGTAAAGAAATAGTTTCTTTTCCTAAAAACCTGCCATATAAATTGTAAATTTCATTATCAACAATCATACTTATTGGAATCTTTTCGTTCAAACTGAAATTATTAAAATCGAGTGTCCTTGCATAATAAACAGCTGTCATAATATCAAATAAACAATCGGTCATTGGAATAGTATCGTAGCTCTGTTTTTTTTTGGAATTCCAGGTATCGGTATATATTTTTTTACTGTAATGATTGAACCAATAATTATTTTTTACCTGATATTTGCCTTCAGTGGTATTTCGTGTGTATCTTAATGGTTTTAGATCATTATAGTCCGCCCAGGAATTATAGTAATCCCTAACCTTGAAAAACCAATCATGCTTTTTAAGCGACGTACCGATGCCACTAAAATGATAAACATCCTTTTCTCCAAATTTTTCTTTAAGGGCTTTAAACTCCACAAGGCCAGCATCAACCCAGATAAATCCCCAGTTATACACTATATTGTAGTTCAAAATTTCACCCGATTTAAAACTCCAGACCTGAGGTTTGCACTGTCCTTTTAAACCAGGAAAAGTGATGCCTGAAACCAGAAAACCAATAACATACAATCGCAACAAATATCTTCTGATTATCAACATATTAAGCCCCATTATTTTTCCACCTTTCCAATTTTTTCTTCAATACTTGAAAGTTTTTTTTGAATTCGCCCCATTTTTCCAGCTCTTATATCAAATTTTACACTGCAATAAACCCTGTCAGAATGAGGTTCCAGAATTATATAGGATTTATTAAGAACCTCCAGGGCCTCAGAAAGGGTTTCGGTTTCAATAGTGGTTCCCATAGCACCTAATTTATAACTATGGCCTGAATTCCTTATCATTTCAATTATTTTGCTCACTTCAGAGCTTACACTACTGCCTTTATCGGTCGGAAACATAGCAAATTCCATTAATACTGACATATCCTTTTTTTTAAAACGATAATTAATATTTGATTTATCAAAAATACAAAATATTATAGTCTCGGGTTTTAAATATATTGATATACATCCCAAACATATAAAATATAGGGATAAACATTTGTTCCATCTTTGTTAAGTACAAAATGATATGAAATTCATGAAAGGAACTTTTATTAATCGCAACTGCAATAAGCCTTAAATTATTTTTTATTCTTTAATGTATGTAAATAATTTAAGG
>JARGGF010000999.1 GCA_029210905.1 Bacteroidales bacterium
ATTATGAACAAAAAACAAGATTAATGAGGTATAAATTGCTTACTCAACAAAAATAAATGGTTTTTAAGTGCTGGCGCAAGTCGAAATGACTTGTGCCTATTCCAGGCTTGATATTCGATCCTGTTAACTAATTTTTAAAAAAGTATTATGAGAAAAACAATTATCGCATTAGCAATATTCACACTTATTAAATTAAGTGTTGGCTATGCACAAACTACAGTAATACAAATTCCTAACAATGCTTTCTGGATTCAATCAGGAATGAGCTACGGCACTCCGGGAGGCTGTTGGCATATAGCAGGAGCCCCTACAATTGGACAGAATGGACAAATCATTTGTGTTTGGGATATACATAATGGAATAGACCGTTTGTATAAAATTTTCCAATCATCAGAACGCCTAGGTTATTATCTAATAAAATCTTCGTTGCCTCCAGCAACAGACAAATCTAGAACCACAACACCTTTTAATGTAAATGTTCTAAATGGCAGTTCAACAAACGGAACAAATGTTCAACTAACCGACGCAAAAGTGCAAACATTTAAAATAGTGCACTTAGGGAATGGGAAAATGAAAATCTACACAGAATCAGGAAAAGTATTTGGACTTTCTGGTTCTTCAAGCAAAAATGGATCACTACTTCAAATTTGTGATGATAGCGACCATGCTTCAAATACCTGGTATTTTGTTGATCCCGCAACAGCCAGAGCATTTATCCCAAATCCCTTCGATATTAAGCTAAAGTCACCTGCATTTTTCATCACTAACAAAAGCAAAATACTTGATTTCAACAGCGAAGGAAACGGTTCGAGAACCGAAGGTACGGCAAAAATAGTTTCACTTACTGATAAAAATATAAAATTATCTATTACTTCCACAAAATCGTTTCAAGCTGGTGCAACAGGCATGGATGAAACAGTAATTAATAGAACAAATGAACAAATTCTAGAATATCCTGGTGATGGATACTACTACATGAAAGATCCTGCATCTGGCATAATAAAGTCAGATGAAAATGAAAAAGATAAACCTGAAAAAATTAGTTTTTCTTGTTATGATTATTCTATAAGTTTAAGTTTAATTATTGAAGAAACCTTTTTCAAATTAAATAAAACAAAAACCTTTGAATACGAAGCTGGTGCAATGGATGTTGGAGCAAAAGGTACAGCTAAAGTACAAAGCATTGCAGGAAATGTTATTACATTAAATCTTACATCTTATACAATGGGTCCTGATTATTTTCAGAAAAAAAATGCTAAAAATTCTCTTGTTAAATTAGAATACAAAAATGGGAAATATTATCAACTTGGAAAATATCCACAAATAGGAACGGCTTCGTTGAAGGAGCTTAATATGCAAAACCAAGGCGAAGGCGAACAAGCTATGGGTTATGCAAGTTTTAAACTGCAATAAATAATAAAACTGTTTTGTAACTGGCACGGGCATCTTTGCTCGTGCCCAATTTTAGAAATATTTAGATATTAATAGAATGGTATATAAAATTTGTTTTGTTATTTAAATGGCTCTTGCACCTATCTAATTCTTTCTTAATATCAAAAAGGGAACGCCGAAAACCTTATCCAAGAGTAGGCTAAATTTAATTTAACTCTATTATGCGAAAATTATTAATAACCTCAATTATTCTATTGTTTGGGCTTAACCTTATGGCACAAGGCTACATTCATATGGATCTGGGTTCTTTAAAAAAGCGGTTTGCCATTGTTAGTTTCGATGGAAAATATGCCCTTGGAATGCAACCAGAAGCTATTAATTCAATTTATGAAGCTCCCGAAATTATTTTTATCAAGAAAGGGGAAGAACCAGTAAAGGAAGGTGAAATATTGAAGCAACGAACTTTTAATATTGGCGTTGACGAAGTGAGTAAGACATTTGGTGTATGGACGGATGATAAAAATAAACAAATGTTTGGAAATGCTATGCAAGACAATGTTTGGCAAATCATTCCAGCTAAAGATGCTGAGGGATACGTCTATATTAAAAACACTTCAATTACTTCAGCAAATGCGTACCTGGCCTTAAATGGTGCTGATTTTAAACTAACCACAGCCAATAAAAATGAGGCTAAGTGGAAGATAATCAGGATAAACTAAAATTAGGTTAATTGTATAGTTTCATATTGTTTCAAATTGTTTTAAGTAGTTTCAAATTGTTTCAGATTTTAATTGTTTTTATATAAACAACCGATGATCAACCCAACATAAGAAGCTCCGGTTAGTAAAGCAAATGACTATTGACCAATGACCAAATACAGCTCAAAAAGCCCAATATTTCCAAATTTCACGCTTTAAGAGCATTAACACACCCGACTATTGATGAATTTTAAAATAAAAAACATGAAAACGAAAATATATTTTATTCTACTTATGCTTGCAAGTACTTCAT
>JARGGF010000099.1 GCA_029210905.1 Bacteroidales bacterium
TGAGATCCAATATCACCAAAAAAATAAACCCAGTTGCCTTGCTTTTTATTGTTGGCATCTGTACGGTTAATAGTATCGTTTTGATAAATTTCAAAGGATTGGCCAATAACGCTGCATTGAAACAGACCTATGCTGATTAAAATAATGATAATTATTCGCCGGTTTATCATATTCATGCCCAAAAATATATAATTATCTCTTTATACTAAAACTATAATTTTTTTAAAATAGTTGCAGATTAAATTAAATAAAATTCTTACCTGCAGTATCTGGAAGATTAACCAGATAATAGGCATAAGATGTGTTTAGTTTTGAGGTATAATAATGTAACGCACAATTAACTTTTTTAGTATTTAATCTAAAAAAAGCAGGATGTTTTGTGTTTACACAAAGGTGCAAAGAATTTTAAGTAGTTCAAATAAAGCAGAAGTTATTTTTTGTTAAAAAACTGAATGGGTTCTGGTTTATTCTTTTTGACACGGATTGAGTTATTTATTGTTTGTGGATTTTACGCAATAGTGCTGATATTCGGCAATTGCATAGGGATGACCATAATTAACGGCCATTTGCAAATCATTACAGCCTGCCTGCCCGTTTTTTAAAGCAATCTGATCAAGTCCTCTAAAATAATAAGCTGCTGCAAGTTCTTTATCCAATAAGATGGCTTTTGTGAAATCTTTTATTGAAGCATCATAATTTTTCATTCTCCGGTAAACTATTCCACGGTTTAGATAGGCTGTTACAAACTCAGGATCTTTCTCAATGGCAATATTATAATCAGCAATAGCACCCTGCATGTCACCTTTATTGTCTTTGGCCAAGCCTCGATTAGAATATGCTGATGCATTTTCAGGGGTCATTTCAATGGCTTTATTAAAATCGATGATGGCGTCGTCTAAATTGCCCATTTTGCCTTTTATTACACCGCGGTTAACCAGGGCATTTTCATATAATGGATTTAATTCCACAGTTCGGTCATAGTCCGCCAGCGCGTCGCTTAATAATTTATTTTTTTCGGCAAGCGTTTTTGCATATTCCGATAAATTTTCTTTGGCAAGTCCCCTGTTGTGGTAGGCTTCCACAAAATTTTTATCAAATTCGATAGCCTGGTCAAAATCACGAATAGCAGATTGCAACATCGCACTGTCCTTTCGCTCAGAAGCCCAGTCTTTTTTTGAAGTTCCCCGGTTATAAAAGGCATGGGTATAATCAGGTTTCAGGACAATAGCCCGAGTAAAATCTTCAATTGCCTCATTATGTTTTTTCTCACGATCTTTTATACTGCCCCTGTTATTCCAGGCAACTACTGCTGCGGGAGATTTTTCAATGGTATCGTCCCAAAGCGTAAGACTATCATTCCATATCTGGGTCCGATTAAAGCTAGCTGCACCAATGACTAATAAATAAGCTCCTGAAATACCATAAATTAGTGTCTTTTTGGCTGTATTTTTTTCTACCAGCTTAAAAATCATCCAGGCCATTAATAAATGGAAACCAATAGACGGTATGTAGCTGTACCTATCGGCTAATATTGCGCTCCCTACAGGAATTAATTGCAGTAACAGGAAAATATTAATGATAAAAAATCCGATGCAAAACGCTACGATTCGGTTCCTTTTTAAATAATAAAAGAAGGCATATGCAACTGCAAGAGCAGGTAGCATAAACAGCCAGTAATAACCAGGAATGCTTTTGTTTATGATGTCAGGATAAGGATAAATAGCCGAAAGACTAACCGGAACAGTCAATTTTATTAGATACTGGGTAAAAGCATACCCTGCAAATCCAATTCTTTTATAAAATGCATAGCTATCTGAGTCGTGTAGCGCATTGCCTGCCTGCTGTGCTTTTATGGCTATGATACCGAAAATCACGGACAAAACTAAAAATGGCAGTTTCTCCAATATTACCTTTTTATCAAGTAATTTACGCTCGTATAAATAGTCGACAATAAATAAGGTTACAGCCAATGAAACAGCCTGACCTTTAGACAATAATGACAGAATAAAAAGAACCAGTGAATAAACATAAAATATTGCTTCCTTTTTCTTTAAATAATAAACATAAGCGATAAGAGAGGCTATAAAAAATAAGGCATAAAGTACGTCTTTGCGCTCTGATATCCAGGCAACTGATTCTACATGCAGCGTGCCTAAACCAAAAAGTAAACCGGTAAGCACAGCAATTTCTATCCTGCCAAGCAAGAGCCAGGCCAGCCAAAAAACCAAAAGTGTATTAACCAGGTGAAGAAAAATATTGGTAAAGTGATAAATCCAGGGTACAATTTCACCTTCTTTGTCCAGGCCGCCAATTTGAAAATCGAGGCTTAAGGAAAGCATGGCCAAAGGGTGGTAGTTTCCCATATAATATTCGGTGAATATGGATTTTATATTCTCACCCGATAATTCCTGCAACCAGGGGTTTTTTACAATATAATTATCATCATCCCAATTGGTAATTTCATTTTTAAAGGCAGGGGCATAAACAATTATGGTGCTTATGGAAATAATAGCAAGCCAGAGATACAGTTGTTTTTTAGAAATACTTACAAGCGTATTTTTCTTTTCAATTCTTGATGTTGGACTTTGTGTACCTTTTTTCTGGAATTTTCGAGATTGTTTCACCTTTGTGCTATTTTATAGACAGATACAAAAATATAATAATTAAGCAGATGAGGAATAAAATTAAGAAAGAAATAATTTGTACAAAGGTATCTGCTTATTTGCATATATGGGCTTAATTGATTTAATGTTATTCGTAATCTTTGCCAAAATAATTATGTTTGTATTTCGTTTAGCCCGAATAATTATCTTCGATGAAGGCTTTGCCGTTCATAAAAAAATGAATTATTTTGTCGACTAAGTAAATGTAAGGCTTTCATGAAAAATAAAAGCCAACATTTTCTATGTCGGGGTTAACCAGGATTACTCATAAATATTGTAAAATATAATATTTATGAGTAATCCAGGATAAAGAAACAATTTAAATAACAAGCCTTAAAATGAGCAAAGATCATTCAGAAGAAATTTATCCCGTATTTGATCAGATAATTAACCGAAGTGATAAAGAAAAACTTTTAAAGCAAAAAGCCAAAGTAATCTGGCTTACAGGTCTTTCTGGTGCTGGCAAAACCACTATAGGGGCATCGCTCGAAAAAGAGCTGTACAATATGGGATATCTTACCCAGGTGCTTGATGGCGATAATATCCGGTCGGGAATTAACAGGAACCTTAAATTTACCGAAGAGGATCGGCTGGAAAACATTCGCAGAATTGCAGAAGTAACCAAACTTTTTCTTAATTGCGGGATAATTACCATTAACTGTTTTATTACGCCTACTGAAAGTATCAGGCAAATTGCGAGGGATATTATTGGCACCGAAAATATGATAGAGGTTTATATAAATGCATCGATTGAAGCCTGCGAAAAGAGGGATGAAAAGGGTTTATATCAAAAAGCACGCGCTGGAGAATTAAAAAACTTTACCGGCATTGATTCCCCTTTTGAATTTCCGGAACATGCTGATATTGAATTATTAACCAACAATCAAAGCATTCAGGAATCAACACATCAGTTGTTGCAATATGTGTTGGAAAAGATAGCGTATTGAGTATGGAACACGGATAATACAGATATTACGGATTAATGTGGATTTTTGAATCTATTACAGATTAGTCCCATTGCTCGCCTGGGCTTGGGGTAAGATATAAGACCATTTCGTTAAGTTCACAAGAGATCTAAAATTATAATCTGAACTATTAGCGGGGCTCACAGTCTTAGTATAATTCCGTTTGCTCAATCCATAATTTTATAAATTAATAATTTGTAATTTTGCTAAATGTCTTTGATTATTATTTGAATGAATAGTCAATCAAGAAAATGCAGCGATTGAAACTACTAAAAATGGAAAAAAAGCCTACCGACAAAGCTGAAATAAAAATTGATAGTTTTTCTGAACATCTTTTTTGGGACGTTGATAAAGCCGGATTGGATTTTGACAAGCATCAAAAATATATAATTAAATATGTCCTGATGTATGGTTTATACGATGATTGGAAATTGTTGCAAAAATTGTATGGAATTGAAACTATAGGCAGAAATGCAGCTGAAATTAGAGATTTAGATAAAAAAACAGCATCATTTGTTGCTGTATTGTCAAAAAGAAATGTAAAAGACTTTGCATGTTACACTTCAAATCTGTTGAACCAAAAACACTGGAACTTTTAAAAAAGATTCAAAAAGTTCCGGAACTTAGGAATCTACGACTTGTCGGGGGCACTGGATTATCTTTGCAATATGGCCATAGAAAATCAATTGATATTGATTTGTTTGGCGAAATTGATTGAACATGTTTCCATTTGAAAAATAAATAGCCCAACGCGATCTGGAAAAAGTTAAAACGTAAAAATAAAATTGAACGCATTGGAAGTGATAAAGGAGGGTATTGGCAAAAAACAGTATCGCCTGGGCACCGTAGGCAACTGGTGGCTGAGTTGGTCACTGAGCGTAGCCGAAGTGTTAGTCGAAGCCCAAACCCTGCGCGGGATTTACCTTCGGTGACCGCGTGTCGCCTATAGCTTTAGCGGTGGCACAGGGCTTGCGCCGTTTCCAGCGACCAGGGCTGAGCGTAGTCGAAGTCTGGTGGCACCGCATGCATGGCAAGGAGGATCCTACCCTGAAAATAGGACAAACGAATCAACTGGATCAGGTGTTAAAGGAAAATCGTAAATCGTTATTCGTTAATCGTCAATCAGCAACCATGATTCAGAGTACGTTTGGGCATTAAAAGACATCAACCTGGAAGTAAAACAAGTCGAGGTACTGGGCATTATTGGTAAAAACGGCGCGGGAAAATCTACTAATAGCATTTTTTTGTAAATTTGTAGAAAAAAATATATGCAAAAATATATAGACATAAAAAGGATAAAGGAAAATCCTGAATTATTTTTTTCGAAACTCGATAAAGAAGCAGAAATTGAATTTATTAACCTGCTTGAATATTTTATTTATAAGCACAATATTAAAATCGATGATAAAGAAGAAAAAGAAATCGAAAAATATGAGATATCAGATATTTTACCACGAATCGTAAATGAATTTGAACCTTTAAGCAGGGACGAAATTTATGCAAAATAAGATCTTCGCAGATTCAAATATTTGGCTTTACGCTTTGATGGAAGGTGATTCGGCCAAAAAATCAATTGCCGGTGGTATCATTTTAAGAAAAAATGTTGTTATTAGTGTCCAGGTTGTAAACGAGATTAGTGTTAATCTTATAAAAAAGGCAAATTACACTGATAAAGAAATTCTGGTGCTTTTAAAAAATTTGAAAGAGAAATACGTTATTTCAGGTTTAAACTATCGTAACCTGACTCAAAGTGCCGAAATCAGAATTAGATATAAACTTTCATTTTGGGACAGCTTAATAATAAGTTCTGCACTCCAGAATAGTTGTGATATTTTATACACGGAAGATCTACACCAGGGGCTAATTATTGAAAATACCTTAAAAGTAGTTAATCCTTTTGATAAAGTTGTAAATTTGCCATAACCCTGTTTTTTCTTTTATTATTTTATCCAAATCAACATACTTGTTGAAGCCAGGTATAAAAACCGAAATTTTCTAATGCATCACAGAACAAGCAGATTACACCAAAGTAAATAAACCTTTTATTAATTTCGCGCTACAATGCAACGCAACTATTATCTTTAACCTTTTATCCTTACTTTTGTACTTCGGCAAGTTTGGTTAATGAGCCAGTCGAAGTCTGGTGGCACCGCATGCGTGGTAAGGAGGACCCAACCCTTAAAATAGGCCATTCAAACGATCTAAGCGCTAAGATCTCAACTAAGCGCAGCGATCTCACGAAGCGAGAGCGAGTACATCTCAAATCTGATAATTACGTTTGGGCATTAAAGGACATTAACCAGGAAGTAAAACAAGGCTAAGTAATTGGAACCAAATAACATAGTTGTTTGCAGGAGTGTTATGTAGCGCAGCTTTCCAAGCTGCGTTGTAATCACAGCTTTGGAAAGCTGTGCTACCTGCGTGTTTTCAAATAAGTCATTAAATGAACATGTTATTTCTTCACAGCTCCTAAGTATTATATTCCAAAGAACTAACGTAGAGCGACTTTGTGCATAACTTTGCGAAACTTAGTGAAACTATGATTATGCTACTATCCAGAACATCTTTTAAAAACTAAAATAATTAAGTTCTTATGTTACAATTCATTAAAAATCAAAAGGGTCTTCATAATAATCATCCAACAATTCACAGTACTCCGTAACAAACTCCATAATTACTTTTTTCTTCCCTGGTTTTTTAAATTCAGTTAAAAAATGTTTTAATGAATCGCAGCTTTGCTTTTCATGCTTTACACCTTCATTAATGTACGTCCTGGCGTGGGTTTCGGAATAACTCAAAAAGGGTACAATGTCACTATACCTGGGGTTTTGGCTGATGCTGTACTTTTTCTGCTCCAATTCTGCCACCTGCTGCTTGAGTGCCGAAATGTAGATTTTTAATTTATCATCGCTTAAAGTTTCTAAGTGCTCGGTTTCTTTGTGTACCCATTCCATTTCCAACTTTAAGAGTGTGGTAAGGTCTTTTTCTTCAAATGCCACCGTCACTTTTTTCATTAGTTCCTCTTTTTCCAGTTTCAGAACCGGATCTTTCTCAGTATCGGGATGTAAAACCTTTGCAAGGGTGATATAAATGCTGCGGATGCTTTTCTTTTGGATGGCTTCTTCGGCTTTGGCAAGCTCTTCGCGTTGTAACTGTTTTTTGGTTTTTTTACGTTCCCTGGGTTCCTCAAATCCACCAAACTGTTCGCCCATTTTTTGATACAGGTTATTTATGTCCTCATCTGTATCCATAGGCGTATCGGGGTCGATATCCATTCCAAACATAAAGTTCAAAAAATCAAAAACGGTTTCTTTTGTTTCCTTTTCCTGATATTCCAATTCTTCTTTATAGCTGGTTTGCGACCAGTTGTTGTAAAAAGCCTCCTGTTCGGGGCTTGGGATAATAAACTGAAAAGCTTTGGTACACAGATCCAAGATGGTATCGTTAATTTTAGCCAATTGGTTTTTCCCAAACTTATATTGATAGCTGACATCGGCAAGGCTCATGGCCAGATCAAAACGCAGATTGGCAGTTTTAACCAATGCCGGTTGAATTTTGGCACCATGAAACTTAAGTAGTGCTTCGCATTTCTCAGTTTCTTTGTCAATAGATTGCTCTAAATTCTCAATCCTTTTGGTAAGTTTATTAAAAAGTATTTGATTTTTTGAAAGCTGGGCTTTGCCTTTTTTTGAAATAATAAGTTTATTCTCCGCTTGTATTTCGGCCTCGCCAAATAGGTTGAGTTGCTTGTTCATGCTGGCTGTTATTATTTTTTCCCAAAAATACGAAAGAGTAATTGTAAATACCTAAAAAGAATAATGGGAGTTATTAAGGTTTTATTAACTGGTTTTTAAAGCATAAAAAATCTTCACCTTTTAATTGGATAGAAAACAGATAAAATAACTTTCAATTTTCATTTTTTTATCCCTTTATTTTAGCACCAACGATAATGTAATTGATTAAAATGTAAGAGACTACGCACCTTTGGTGCTCTAATTTCCTGAACCACATTAATACATAGCCCTTTGGGCTATGCTAATGACCCAGCTCCTTTGGAGCTTACCGATGGAATAGAATAATTTTTCAAAAAAAGAACTTCTTGGATCTATGAAATTTGTCGTACACCCATATTTAATTCAAGGCAATTGTTCCCAAATATTTAGCAGCCTTTGGCTTTCATGTTCCCATGCCAGCCTATTGGCATACTCGAAACGAACTCTTTTATTCGCACGAATAATTTCCACCTCATCAATAATACGCGAAACGGCCTTTTCCATAGCTTCAATTGATTGAGCTGATAACATACCAATTTCAATTCGAGTCTGAGCGGAGTCGAAGCCTTTTGACAGAGCAGTGCCGAAGTCTGGTGACTGAGCGGTGGTCGTTGAGCGTAGCCGAAACGAGCCGAAGTCTGGTGACAGAGCGGAGCCGAAGTCCTCATTTTGTTCCTCAATAAACTGCTTTTGCGCCAAAGTATCAGTAGCTAATATAAAAAGTCCGGATTGGGCATTAGCGAAGATTTTATTAGAAAGTGCGATATCCTTATTTAAATCAACATTCGAAACTTCAATGGCCAGTCCAATATCATACTCCGAAAGTCTTAAATGTAATTTATCTTGCGGTAAGGGTTCAATATAGGTAATAAATTCATCAAAGTGAGCAAGAAATTGATTATAAAAATCAATGCGCTTATTTCCAATCAGGCTTAAATGAACTTTTTCTTTGTATTTTAATAATGCAGGAACAATTAATTCAAGCCCCCTACCCCATGTAATATTTTGCGAAAACCATACAAATTGGACTTTCTTGTCTGCAATTTCTATCAATTGAAATTCATCTTGTGAAAAAGAATTATTGATTAAAATGCTTTGGGGCAATTTTATATCTTCTGCAATCACCTCAACTTTCAGCATATCGGTACCACAAACAGATCGTGAAATACATTTTGTGCCTGTGGCCATATATTTTATACCATCAAGTCGTGAACTTTCCGGTTTGGCGCTTGTTAGAAGTTTCAAAGTATGTTCCCCAATCAATGGTGAAGCATAACTAATATAAGCAGCTTTTGGCAACAGCTCCTGCATAAGTATTTCGCGCCTATACCTTTCTGCAGGGCTGCATTTTTCACCGGGGTGATAGTCCTCAATATCAAAGGCAAAGGGGATGTGGTGTTTTTTGGCAAATTTAAAAGTTGGGTATAAAGCTCCAAGGTTGTGTGCAATAATTAAATCGTATTTGTCTTTTTGTTTTTTTAATATCCTTTCTATTTGAAAGCTTCTTTTGTTATGGGCATAGGCAGCGATTTTTATATTTTTTTTGAAAATTTTATTAAAAATTATGCTTAATTTCCAAACAAGTGTAGTTAAATACCGGGCTTCGACTACGCTCAGCCACCGGTATCGGACAACGCTCAGCCACCCATGCCGGACACTGAGCGTAGCCGAAGTGCCAGCCAAAGTGCCACTTGACAGGTAATTTACCTTTAATCCATTAAATAAATTTAAATGTTCCTGCTCGGTTTTATCACTCCAGTTGCCAAGTTTAAATCCAATAAAAGTACACTCATAACCCCGCTCCAGTGCCAGTCTTAATTCTTTTAAAATACGGGGATTGGTAGAAAGGTTGGTGGTGGTTATAAAAAGGATTTCCATCAAAAATCTAATTCAAAATATTTGTTATAACTCAAACCTTTCAATAATAAATGAATTTTGGTAAAAATACGGATTTATTTCATTTATCCCTGAAACTGTTTTCAACTATTAAATTGTATTTTATTCTATTATAAAATAACCACCGGTTTTGTTTGGCCCATTAAATCCAATTTTGCCTGCATCTTTTAATTCTTTGAGCCAGCGCTCCATTGTTCTTTGAGAAACATCCATTTTTTCCTTCAATTGTTTGGAGTTTAACCCGGGGTGAATAGTAATAAAAGTAAATAAATCATTTATTCCGCCACTTACTCCGCCATTTATTCCGCCATTTAATTCTTCTTCAAATTTTCTGAATTCAGGATGAATCAATAAGGTGGCAATAAAATAAGTTCTCTGTTCATCGGTTTCAAATACCGCATCAGGGGAGCCATTACTTTTCATG
>JARGGF010000009.1 GCA_029210905.1 Bacteroidales bacterium
GCCACATAGATTTCTCTATCTGTATTTAAGATTATAGTTTCTTGATAACAGGTATCCTTTTCAATAATTTGTTTTTCTTGACCTGTTAAAACCCAACATATGTTAAACATGGTAAGCAGTAAAAACAAAATTTTCAAGTTTATAATAATCCGCATATAACTCTATTTATCAGTATATTAAGTTACTAATTTCATTAATCATACAATAAGACAAATATTAATTGGTTAATCAATCCAAAAATCAGGTCTATTGGTTTTTCCACCTTTCATTCTGCAATCAAAACATCCAATACCGGCCTTGCCTAATCCCCCACTTGCAAATTTCAGATAAACAGGATAGGAAGGATGATCGGAATTAGTCCATCTTACATAAGCTTCGTGTGTTGCTTTACACACATCAAAATAAAAATTTAAATCCGGTTTATCCACGAATATTCTTTTACTTGAAATACCAGCAACAGTAAAATAGCCGAATATAGCTTCATTTGGATCATTTACATTAACAATATTTCCGATTACCTGAAATGGTTGTTTTGTATAAAAGGAACCTGATTCTGCATTTTGCTCCTTAATTTCGTTCCAATATCTATAAGCATCTTCAGAGATGGAATATTGATTAACCAGGAGACTATATTTTATATATAGTTTTTTTGATTCTGTATCTACATAAATTAATGGGAAATTTAAAATTTGAGGTTCCGAGATATTTTTTGCTGAACTGGTGAAAATTTGAAACATTTTATCTGTTTTCCAACATGTCTTAATCAATTCCTGATATTCGTATGATGGTTCGTATATACTGTCCTTATTTACAAATACCATTTCAAGCGGATATTCATCTGCTTCATACTTATAAGTTTCATTTAATGTCCATAGAAAATGTTTGCTGTTTTCTTTTACATTCTTAGTATCTACATAAAACTGAAGACCTTCAAGCCCACCTCTATATTCAACTTTTGGATAGACTGAGTCTATTGTAACAGGTTCGCGTAATTCCTCAAAAGGAGATTGATAAATTTTCCCCTCAGTTTCAATAAGGATACTATACCTTCTTCCTACTATTCCTTGTATTCCCGGAAAATTTGTAGAATATACACCGGGCTCAGTCTCTGTCAATGTTTCATCGTTGCCCAAATCATCAGAAATTACTATGCGTGCTCCTGAAACAGGATTAAATTCGGGATCATAAACAGTAGAAGATTTTGAAAGCTTAACTATATAGGGGCCGGGCTCATTTGTAATTGTCGCATCCACCACCAGTGTATTTAGATAATCACTTAGCGTTGGACTGTATGGATCGATACAGCCATGAAAAACAATACTTATAATAAAAAGCAATTTGAATTTAATTCGCATAATTCCCCAATTTAAAACTATAGGTTAATGAAACTATTGGCACCCCAAAAATGGACAATCTATACCCATTTATTTTTCCTTCTTCAGATTTAAAGTAAACAGAATAAGCATTTTTGCGCCCTGTAAGGTTATAAACAGAGAGAATCCATGTACTATGAGCAAATTTTTTCGCCATTAGGTTTCCCTCCAATTTTAAAGAGAAATCAATTCTAAAATAATCAGGAATTCGGTATTCGTTTCTTTTCGAATACATTAGAAGTTCCATATCATCCTGATAAAAAACTCCAACTGGATAAGTAACCGGCCGCCCAGTAGAGTATACAAGATTTGAAGATAAACTAAATCGACGAGAAAATTTATAGTTGGCTACAACATTAAAAGCGTTTGGTTTATCATAATTTGATGGATAAGATTCACCTTTGTTTATACTTTCTTCCAGATTATTGCTTTTTACAACTACCTCTGCACGAGAATAAGTGTAATTAATCCAACCATTAAACCTGCCCAATGATTTTTTAATCATTAGTTCTACACCGTAAGTTTTTAATTTCCCCTGCAAAATATCAATTTCAGGTGTTTCATTTACAACCAAATTTGCACCATTCTTGTATTCTACAATATTATCAACAGTTTTATAATAGGTCTCAACTGAAAATTCATATTTTCCATATAACACGTTTTTATAAATCCCCAGAGAATATTGACTCCCAAGCATAGGCTTAATATTGTAATCTGCCAGCTTCCATTTGTCAGTAGGTGAAACAGCTATAGTATTAGTCAACATAAAAAGATATTGTTTTAATTGGTTATAACTGAGTTTTACTGACAAATCATCGTTAATAATATATCTAGCAGCGAATCTAAAATCAGGCGAACTATAACTTTTTACTACCTCATTATTAGCATACTGAATTGTATCAACAATATTTTCATGGGATTTTGGTGCATCATCAACAAATGTTCTGACCTCTTGTGGGCCTAAATATAAATAATAATTATACCTGGCACCAGCACTTAGAGATAGTTTGGGGGAAATACTCCATTCATCAGACAAAAATATTCCTGACTCAATTGCTTTCTCCTGTCCTAACTTTATTGGAGATATAATTGATTCCTCATTTAATGGTAAAAAATTCCCATCATCAATCATATACAGTGAAGAATTAAATCCCGCTGTAATGGAATGTTTTGAGTTTGGCCTTAAAGTAAGGACTGATTTAATTTCGCTATGCTTAAGTTCAAAATTATCTTTGTAGGAATTAATTTTAAGTTCTGAATTTTCTTCGGTAAAGGCGTATTGACTATAAACAATAGATGTTTGAAGGCTATGACGTTCTTTAATTAAATGGTTCCATGACAGAGATGCTCCATTGTTAGCATATTCGTATTTGTTCTGCCCTACTATATTAAACCTGTCAAAGCTATGATAAGAAAACAACTCCAACTGATTATTATTATTTATTTCAAATGAAAAATTGGTTACAACATCAGCAAACTGACCATCACTTTTTTTTATATCAGGATCTTTAACTTTTTTCAACAGCCAATCTGAATAGGTAGATCGAACCCCAATCATATAACTGCTTTTCTCTTTTTTCAGTGGACCTTCAACCATTATCCTTGCCGTAACAGGACTTATACCCCCACTTGCAGAAAAATTTTTCTTATTTCCCTGCTTAGTTTTTATGTCAAAGATAGAAGAGAGTCTTCCCCCGTAATTTACCGGGATATTACTTTTATATAGCGAGAAATATTTAACAGCGTCTGAGTTAAATGCCGAAAAAAATCCAAACAAATGTGATGTATTGTATATTGGTACCTGGTTAATAATGAAAAGGTTTTGATCTGTAGGGCTTCCACGCACATTAAAACCTGCGCTTCCTTCGCCAACAGATTGTATTCCTGGGAGTAGCAAACTGACTTTTACAATATCAGCTTCACCCAAAACCAAAGGGATTTCCTTAACTTCTTTGGCCACCAACTTCTGATAGCCCATTTGATTATTTCTTACAATGTGTTCTTTTTCCGAACTTACAATTATTTCTTCCAGTGCTACTAATTTTGGTTCAAGTTCTAAATCGTACCTCCCGTCTGATAATACTTCAAGCTTAATATTTTCGGTTTTGCTTTCAAGACTACTTACCAATAAAGTATAAATTCCCTTTTTAAGATGAAGAGCATAAAAACCTGAAGCATCAGTAGCAATTGTTTTGCCCGTTTCCTTTATGTGCAATGTACCTCCAACTATTGGTGTATCATCAGATCCACTTTTCACATAGCCTGAAACTGTTACTCTTGATTTGTTGTCGTTTGATTTTTGTCCAACAACTATGTGCTTATAAATAAAAGCATTGTCTGTCTTCAGATAACTGTTTTTATAATCTAAGTCATCCTTATGTTCGGCTTCAGCGACATTAACTTACGATTCTCCCAAGTAGAAACTTTCAGGAATATTACTTAAAAATGCGGTATTGTTTGTAACAATAATATTTCCATTATTACCAATAAAGGCTTTAAAATGATAAGGTTTCAGTATCGTATTTAGCAACTCGGAAAAGCTAGTAGTTCTTTCCGGAATTAGAACCTGAAAATTTGAAAGGCTATCCTGATCATAGAAAAAACGAACTGGATAATTGGTTTCGACTTTATTAACAAAATCGTTCCATTTAATATTACTATAGCTTTCGTCTAATCTAAACTCCTCTTTTTGAGCATTTAACACATAGGGGAAAGACAAAAAAACACTTAAGATTAGCGTACTTTTAATTAGTTTTAGTCGAGATCTCATCGCAAAAGTTCATCAATTTTATTAATTCAGGGTTACTTGATTTTTTATACTTTGTTCTGTTTTTTCTAATAAATCTTCTTATTTGTTTCTTATTCTCACTATAGAATTTAAGTAGCTCTTTCTTAGAGTTTACTTTTACCAATATATCTTGCGTGTAAATAAAAAGTGTAAAATGCGTTGGTGAAAATTTTCCAAAAGGATTTCGGTTATCAAAAGAATCTACGAATCGTTTCTTATATTTTTTTAAAAGCATATTTTTCCCGGCATATATCTTTTCATAATAACCAGTATTTTCACTTTTTTTACTAAAACATTGCAGGTTAACAAAAAGATGGTTGGCCAGGTAAAAAGAATCTATAAAGCTCGTGTTTAAAACTATTTCAAGTTCGAAATAATTCTTTTGTACCTTTTTTAAAATAAGTTGATCCAGATTAATGTCATAAAATAAATTAACATTTTTATAGGACTGCCCTTTAATAAACAACTCTTCACCCAATGTGCGCTCCCACTCAAAAAATGGGTTTCCGTTTGCACGGATATTTTCAGCGCGGTATTTTACACCATTAATCAGCAAATCGTCAAAGCCGAATTTATCTTCAGTTATAGAAGCAATTGTTTGCTTTTTCAAGCTGACTATATGACTTTCACTTTGCCCATATAATAATGGACCAATAGTAAAACAAAGGCAAAGAGAAAATAAATATCCTCTAAGACTAAACATGGTTATGATAATTTTAAAATAAGTTACCGATCTTGGGTGTTAAACCCTAAATATACATTTGAAAAAAACCTGTCCCCACAAGATTATTATCTAAAATTACCGAGTCTGCTCAAATAATTCTGATAAACTATTTTCTAAATGTTTACTATATATTTGCAGCATTAAACCCAAACAACATGCGTTGTAAAAATGAACACTACTGAAATATGTCTGTAAAGATATAAATTGATCTCATAATATCTATAGGTTTTGTGAAAAAAGATTCGAGCTAATTATGTTTTTTAATAGCTTTGTACATAAATTGAAACTAAATAAACATACTTATTCCAATATTAATAATTTATTAAATCAATTGTTATGCAAACCCTTATCAAAAACATAAAAAAACTTGTCCAAATTGAAAACGATATCAAACTGTTGGTTTCTGGTAAGGAAATGTCAGTCGTCGAATCTATTGAAAATGCCTACCTCCTTATTGAAGACGATAAAATTGTTGATTTTGGGGTGATGAGGGATTATAAACCAGCTGGCATTAAAGACGATAATTTTACAGAAATTGATGCTTCTGACAAAATGGTTTTCCCTTCATTTGTTGACTCTCACACCCATCTTGTATACGCCGGAAGCCGTGAAATTGAATATATTGACAAAATTAAAGGCCTGAGTTATGAGGAAATTGCTAAAAGAGGTGGAGGTATTCTAAATTCAGCCAGGCGATTACATGATAGTTCGGAAGAAGAACTATATATACAGGCTCTTGTGAGAATTAATGAGATTATAGGGCAAGGAACCGGTGCTGTTGAGATAAAAAGCGGATATGGTTTAAACACGGCAGGTGAGATAAAAATGCTACGCGTCATCAAAAAGCTTAAGGAAACTACCCCATTACAAATTAAATCAACATTTTTGGGAGCTCATGCAGTTCCATCAGAATTCAAAGGAAGGCAAAATGAATATGTTGATTTAATAATAAATGAAATGATACCCTTGGTGGCTTCCGAAGAACTTGCTGATTATATTGATGTTTTCTGTGATAAAGGTTTTTTTACAGTTGAAGATACTGAGCGTATATTGATGGCCGGCCTAAAATATGGACTAAGACCAAAAATCCATGCTAATGAATTGGCAAACTCTGGAGGTGTTCAGGTTGGTGTAAAGTATAATGCCCTATCGGTAGATCATCTTGAATATATTGAAGATGATGAAATTAAATGCTTACTGAATTCCGAAACCATGCCAACCGTACTACCCGGTGCTGCATTTTTTCTTGGGCTTGAATATTCGCCAGCAAGAAAAATGATTGACTCAGGTTTACCTATTGCCATTGCTTCAGATTTTAACCCAGGCTCCTCCCCTTCTGGTAATATGAAGTTCATGCAATCATTGGGATGTATCAATTATAAACTATTACCGGAAGAAGTAATTAATGCCACTACTATAAATACGGCATACGCCATGGGAATCAGTGATACAGTGGGAAGTATTGCCCGTGGGAAAATTGCCAATTTATTTATTACCAAGGAAATACCTACCATTGAATTTTTTCCTTATGCCTACGGAAGCAACTTAATTGATGTTGTTATTCTAAACGGAAAGGTTCAGTAATAAATATCAAATTCCGGTTATAATGCTTGGGTCGTGTAGCTAAAATTCGAGTCGATAATTAAATACCGGGATCATCCCAGCTTGTTTCTGAATAATAAATGTTTTTAAACTTGAATTGTAATATTTGTATGCAATGTTGCGCCGGTTTGTAATATTTTGGACCTCCAGTGAAAAAATATGTGCCACTTTTTCTTTATTCACCCTGTAGTTTAACCCAAAATCTATTCTAAAATAGTCTGGATACTGAATTGTATTTCTTTTAAACTCGTCGTAAACAGTAAAACCTGATAACACCGATTGTTCCTCATCTATTGGGGTATCCCTCCTTCCTCCTGTCCAACTTACCTTAAAATTTAACCCTAAAATATTGTTCTGATTGTATCCAAAATTAAATTCGCGACCAGCTACCAGGTTATAAATGTGTCCTAAATCATAAATGGTGCTGTACCACACTTTATTAGCTGCCTGATATTCTGATTTAAACAACGATGCAGTTATTAAAAAGTAATAATTTTTGGTGAAATATTTTTCAAAAGTTAGCTCTGCACCATAATTTCTGCCAATTCCTGAACTTGCAAGCGGAATATTAAAATCAAGGTAACTATTGGCTGCTGAAAAAGTATATTCCGGATCAGCTGCTACATAATAATTTGTTAAGCCCTGATAATAACTCTCCAATTTTAAATAAAAATCATTATTGATCCTGTTAGAGTATGATAGCACAAAATGTTGAGCATTTGGTAAATCCAACTTTGAGTTTAATTGCAAAAAACTGCCATCCTGCTGATAATATTCTTTAAAATAAACAACCAGGGGTTCATGCCGGGCATGCAAACCATAACCAAAGCTGACACTTTGTTTTTGGCTAAAATCCCATTGTAATGCAAATCTTGGTTCCAGCAATGAATATCCATTCAGATCAAAGTACATATAATTTAATCCGGCATTCATTTTTAGCTTTTCACTGAATTTTATTTTCGTTTCAGCATATAAGCTGCTTAGAAAGGTCAATCCCTTTGTGTCTAAAAATGTATATTCAAAATTTTCAATTGATGAAGCATCAAAGAAATAATTATAGTCAGAATAATTAATGTTCGAACCCAACCTAAAACTGAGCCACTTGCTAATTTTATTATTATAAAACAAGGATAATCTATAAGAAGTGGTATAAAGCTTCTTACTTAAAATATTGTCATATTCCTGCTGAAAACCAAGCGTATCAATCCAATGAGAGGAACCATATTTTGTCAGGGCAAGTGTTGTTTTAAAATAAGAATTATTGCTCGGAAAAATCGTATGACTCACCCCCAGTGCCATCATATAATCTGCCCATCTCTCATGATACATAATTTCACCCGGATTCCAGAAAACTGAATCAGTAATTCCTTCAGTTTTATCATATGAAATTCCTCCAACACCCCAAAATGAGAACTTACCATGCTTCTTTGTTGGCAGATTAATTTTGAACGATAAGTCCTGATAATCCGGTGCAGCTTCATTCAGGAAGCCCAGATTTATCAGATTCAAAAAAGCCAGGGTTGAAAAGCGGTAATTAAACAGGTATGAGCCTGAATAGCCTTTTTTTAAAGGGCCTTCAGCAGCAACATCAATACCAAGTGTTCCTGCCTGAATTGAAGTTTCATGGGTTTCATTATTCCCATTTCGCAAAAAGATATCAAAAACTCCGGACATAGCATTCCCATAATCTGCAGGAAATGCTCCTGTGAGAAAATCCGATCGGCCTACTACGTTCGAACTTAATATGCTTACAGCACCACCATTTAACCCACCATTCGTAAAATGGTTTGGGCTGGGAACTTCAACCCCCTCAATCCGCCATAAAAGATATTGAGGCGAATTTCCACGAACTATAATCTCGTTAAGGTAATCATCGGTAGTGGCAACGCCTGCATAAGACAATGCCATTCGTGCAGGATCACTAAAACTGGCAGCATAACGTTTGGTTTCTTCAACCCTGAAAGAACGGGCGCTAACAAAGGCCATATCATTAATAGGCCGCTCTTTATCTGCCTGAATGATAACTTGCTCTAATGAATGCATTGATTCTGTCAAATCAATATTTAAAACAACTTCTTTTGCCGAACCCAATAAAATCTCAGGTATAACTACTTCATTATATCCTACAAAAGAGGCTTTTATTGTGTAGCGTCCGATAGGTATATTTTCCAAATGATAAATTCCATTTTCGTCTGAAGTGGATCCATAGGTAGGATTTCCATTTACGATAACAACATTTGCCCCTTCCAGTACCTTTTTTGATTCGGCATCCCTTATTGTTCCTTTTATGGTTTGATAAAGAACCGGTATATCGTAATGCTCCCTTTTTCTTTTATCATCATAAATAATAATAGTCTTATCTTTAATTTCAAAGTGCAGTTTTGAACCTGCAAGACATTGCTCAAGGATTTCTTCAACACTTATATCTTTTGCATCGATGAAAAATTTTTGCTTTTTACTTATTTTTTTGCAGTGAAGTTGATAAGTTAATCCGGTTTTTTTTGAAATTTCTTTTAGAATCGTCTCAAAATCAACATCAAGTGATGTAATATCAATTTTTGTATGCTGGGCTTGTACAGAATTGTAAAAAAACTGGGTAAACAAAAGCATAAATAAAAAATATGTAAAGTATTTTTTCTCCACCAGGTAAAAATAGCACATTATTATTCTAAAATTCAAATAACAAAAATAGTATCAAATATTCAATCATAACTATTATTCATCTTTTTTTCAGATTAACAAAAATATAATATACAATTAGTTTTATACATTTATGCGCTACTAAAATATAATAACGCTCTAATCAAACACTTAAAACGATTACATAATGAAAGGATTAAGTTCAAAACTGATACATGGACAGATAGAAGATAGTAAAAGGGATACTTTCAGAAGCTTAAAAACTCCAATTTACGATACAGCTTCCTACGATTTTGAAAATTCGGAGTCGATGGAGCAAGCTTTTCGGGGAAACACCGACGCATACATCTATTCAAGAATTACCAATCCTACCGTAACTGAGCTTCAAAACAGGATAAAGTTATTCGCCGGAGCTGAAAACTGTCTATGTGTTAGTTCCGGAATGGCAGCCATTTCTAACACAATTGTTTCTATATGCCAGGCTGGTGATAATATTATCAGTTCAAGGTTTTTATTTGGAAATACTTATTCTTTTTTTAAGAATACTATAGCATCGTTTGGAATTGAAACCCGTTTTGTAGACCTTGAAAATATTGAAGAAATCGAAGTAGCCATTGATAACAAAACCCGATGCATTTTTTTGGAAATAATGACTAATCCGCAGCTTATTTTATTTGATGTGGAAAAGATAGCTGCTTTGGCAAAAAAACACCAGGTGATTTTAATCGCTGATAATAGCGTACTTACCCCATATATTTTTCAAAGTAGAAATTATGATATTGATGTTGAGGTTTTTTCAAATACCAAGTTCATTTCAGGAGGAGCAACTTCTATAGGTGGCTCAGTACTTACCTATAAATCAGACAAATGGTCAAAAATCCCGAAACTTAAGCCGGAATTTGATAAATATGGAAGTGATGCTTTTATTAAAAAAATAGGAAAGGAAATTTTTAGAAATTTTGGCGGGTGTTTATCTCCAAACAATGCATATCTTCAATTGCTTGGATTAGAAACCATAGCTATCAGAATTGATAAAATATCGGAGAATGCACTTAAAACAGCTGAGTTTCTTCAAAATCATCTAAAGGTTAAGCGGGTCAGTTATCCGTCTCTGAAAAACTCTGATTACAAGGTACTTGCAGACAAGTTGCTTGGAGCAAAATCAGGATGTCTGATTAATTTTGAACTGGAATCGGAAAGCGCCTGTTTTAAGTTTATTGATGAATTAAAAATGATAAGAAGAGGCACCAATTTTTGCGATAATAAATCAATGATACTCCATCCAGCTTCGACTATCTATTGTGATAATACAAAAGAAGATAAAGATCTGATGAGAATTAATGAGCGAATGATTAGACTGGCAGTTGGACTTGAAGACATTGAGGATATTATTGAGGATATTTCACTGGCACTGATAAAAGTTAATTAATTTTGGTTTTTTAAACTTTTGCTTTGCCACTAATAAAAAGTGCCGGAAAAAATAGCTAAAATGAAAAACATTACACGAACCGTCTGGATTTTATCCTTAATAAGTTTATTTACAGATACAGCAAGTGAAATGTTGTATCCGGTTATGCCTATCTATCTGAGAACTATTGGTTTTTCAATTTTTCTTATTGGAATACTAGAAGGACTTGCCGAAGCGGTTGCTGGTTTAAGTAAAGGTTATTTTGGAAAACTTTCCGATTCAAGAGCCAGAAGAACTCCTTTTGTCCAGATTGGTTATACCCTTAGCGCCTTTTCAAAACCCATGATGGCCTTTTTTATCTATCCTTTATGGATATTTTTTGCAAGGACCATCGACAGAGTAGGAAAAGGAGTTAGAACTGGCGCCCGCGATGCATTGCTTTCTGATGAGGCGACCCCGGAAACCAAAGGCAAAATATTTGGGTTTCACCGGTCAATGGACACCTTAGGGGCTGCCCTTGGACCAACTTTGGCACTAGTTTATCTATATTTCTATCCTGAAGATTACATCACTTTGTTTTATATTGCTTTTATCCCCGGTTTGATTGCCATATTGGCTTCACTGTTTCTAAAAGAAAAAAAGCATGAAATTGAAAAAAACCATCAGCACGTAAAGTTTTTCTCATTTTTAAAATACTGGAAACAAAGCCCTCTGGTCTATAGAAAAGTAGTAATTGGCTTATTAGCATTTACTTTAATTAACAGCTCTGATGTTTTTTTACTATTAAAAGCAAAGCAAGCAGGTCTGAATGACACACATGTAATAGGTATTTATATTTTTTACAATCTGGTATACGCCATCTTTGCTTTTCCAATTGGTATTTTGGCAGATAAAATTGGTTTAAAGAAAATGTTTGTAATTGGGTTATCAGTATTTTCAATGGTTTATTTTGGGATGAGCTTTGCAACTGATATTTATTTCTTTGCTGCCCTGTTTTTTCTGTATGGTATTTATGCAGCCGCTACCGAAGGCATATCAAAAGCATGGATTAGCAATATTACCGACAAAAAGGATACAGCTACTGCCATTGGAACATATTCGGGTTTTCAGAGTATTTGCACCATGATAGCCAGCAGCATGGCCGGGTTTATCTGGTATCAGTCTGGAGCGGCTGCAACATTTTTAGTTAGTGGTTTTGCCACACTATTGATTATCGGATATTTCACTTTTTATATAAAACCTGTTACCCAATTAACAATTAACAATTCAATGCCGTTTAGTTAACAAATACTTGTATTGAGCATGTCGAAATATGGCTAAATTCTAGTCATTGGTTATTGGTCATTAGACATTAAATGACTAGTGACTAATGTCTAATGACCTTGTTAATATAGAGCAATGAGCTTAACTAAACGACATTGATTAACAATTAACAAATAACAATTAGTGATCTGAAGTTACACCCTCACCCCCATTAATAAAATATCATCTGTTTGTTCCTGTCCATTCATCCAATTATTTAGCTCTTGTTCCAAAATTTCCTTTTGGATAAGCATTGGTTTTTTATGATTTTCAAATAAAACCCTCTGTAAATTAGCCAGCTTGTATTTTAGTGCATTATCACCTCCCAACTGATCAGCAAATCCATCTGAAAACAAATAAAATGTATCGTTAGATTCCAGTTGGATCACGTGGTTTGTAAAACTAGGCTTTTCATTGGGATAATATCCAATTGGCATTTTATCGGGTTTAATTTCAATCATTTCGCCATTTTGGATTAATAATAATGGGCTATTGGCACCGGCATACTGAAGAATGTTTGTTTGGGTATCAAGTGCACACAAAGCCATATCCATGCCATCATCAGCTTCACCTTTTTTACCTGTTTGACGCAAAGCTTGTTTTATTTGCTTGCGCAACTCGTTCAATGCATGATTGGCTTGAAACACCTCTTTGTTTTGAACAATTTCATTTATAAAAGAAATGCCCAGCATACTCATAATGGCACCCGGTACACCGTGCCCTGTGCAATCAGCAATGGCAATAACAATATAGTTGTTTATTTGTTTTACCCAATAAAAATCACCACTTACAACATTTCGTGGTTTGAATAAAATAAAGTTTTCTGGCAGTACTTCATCAATATAATCGGTGCGGGGCAACACGGCTCTTTGAATGCGCCTGGCGTATAAAATACTGTCAGTTATGGCATTATGCTGCACTTCAAGTTGATCACGCTGTGTGGTTATTTCTTCATTTTGCGATTTTAATTCTTCACTTTGTTGTTTTAATTCTTCATTTTTTTCGCGGATTTCTGTCGTCCGTAAATCTACAATCTCTTCAAGCTTTTGCTTTTCATAGATCAAGGATCTTTCCCTGTTTTTAACAAAGGCCCAAATAGCAATAATAACAAGGAACAACAGGCCCAATCTAAACCACCATGTAGCCCAGAATGGCGGATTGATTATTACTTTTATGGATATTCCTTCTTCATTCCATATTCCATCGCAATTTGAAGCTTTTACCTTTAAAACATACTCTCCGTGTGGGAAACTTTTAAAAGAAATATAATTTTGTGTCCCTATTTCTATCCAATCATCATCATAACCCTCCATCATGTATGCATATTGATTTTGTGAAGGGGAAACAAAGTGCAAGGCAGCAAACTCAAACCTTATATCTTTCTGAAAGTAGGAAAGCTCAATTTCATTGGCTGTTTGAATAGATTTTTTAAGTGGTGAACCTTTCCCGGGTTTCACCGATTTATTTTGTATTTTGAAATCTGTAAAAATAATTTTTGGCTTTATCGAATTACTTACAATATCATCAGGATTAAAAACATTAAACCCGTTTACTCCTCCAAAATACAGATATCCATTATCATCCTTATAGCATGAGGCTCCATTAAATTCATTACTTTGCAATCCATCATTGATATCATAATTGATGAATTTTTTATTTTTTGTATTATACATGGTTAACCCGGCACTGGAAGAAAACCATAAATTAGCATTATTATCTTTCAGCAAACCATAAAAATTATTACCCGGCAGACCATCTTTAGTAGTATATAAGGCAATTTTATTAGTTTTTGGATCCAGTTTGTTTATTCCACCCCCATAAGTTGCAATCCATATATTTCCTTCTTCATCTTCCAGCAATCCGGAAATCTGATCGCTGCTTAGCGAAGTAGAATCATTAATATCAGCCTGGTAACTTGTGTATTCAACCTTTGAATCATTAGTAAATTCCAATTTTACAAGACCCCTTAAAAAAGTACCAACCCATAAACGACCCTGCTTGTCAAAAAGCAAACATTGAATATTATTATTCAGGTTATTTGCGCCCTCCATTTGCCAGCGTTGTATTTTGCCAGTTTCCTTATTAAAGGAATTTAAGCCCTGGGAAGTACCTATCCACAGGTTATTTTTATTATCTTCTGTTATGGATCTAACAATATTATTGGATAATGATTCTTCATCGCCCGGGATGTTTTGATAGGTTTTAAATGTGCCGGTGGAATAGTTATACTTTGACAAGCCATTATTTGTACCGAGCCATAAGTCTTCATTACTATCTTTAAATATTGCGAATACCGAATTATCCTGAAGCGCATTTTTATCACCGGGCTTTGCTGTTAAAAGCCTGAATTTGTTTTCAGCGGGATCGTATATATAAAGTCCCCTGCCATTATTTATCCCTACCCAATACTTGCCATATTTATCAACACATAAACTAAACACAAGCGGATCTCTAAGCCAGTTGGGGTTGTTGGGCTGAGGTTCAAAATGTTTAAATTTGTTTTTATCCGGATTGTATTTATTAATAGAATTGGCAGTGCCAAACCACAAAACTCCTGAGTTGTCTTTAAATATCCCATTTATATTATTATCCGAAAGACTTCTGGGGTTATATGTTTCATTTTTGTAGTTATACAGCTTTTCTTTATCAAAATTGTATACAAACAAGCCCTGGTTAGCAATTCCAATCATGGCATTTCCGGTATCATCAATATAAAGGCTTAATCCATTTATATTTTCAGGAATATCCTGTTTTACTTTATAATTTTGAAAACTCACTTTATCGCCATCTGTAATTACTTTTGTAAATACCTGATCTGAGTAAGCCCATAAATCGCCATTTTTATCAACAGTGATACCCAATATCTGATTTGATGGCAAGGTATTATCCGATTGACTTTGAAAGGTAAAATTTTCAGGAACAGGGACTTCTTTTTCCTGTTCTTTTTTAGAAATCCGGAAAAGCCCATTACGTGCAGAACTTATCCAAATATCACCGTTTTTATCTTTGGTCCAGCCGCTTAAGAATTGAATAGCGGCAACTTGTGGTTGTCTTACCGAGTAATGAATTACCTTTGTTTTTTCTTTATCGCTGGTTGGTAATATTAATTTATCAATGGCTTGTGCTGTAATTACCCAAATGTTATCGTAACTATCGCCCTGCACAAAAAAAGTTAAATTATTCGATATTGAATTGGTGTCATCCTCATGGTGATGAAAGTTATAAAATCTGTCTTCATCCCTGTCATACTTGCTTAATCCAGAGAATGTGGCAATCCAGATATTATGGTTATTGTCTTCATAAATGGAATTGATAAAAGAACCTCCAATGGTAGTTTCACGGTTTTCCAAATCAGGCCGGTACACCTTGTTTTCGACCCCATCGTACCGGTTTAAACCATCCTGCGTGGCAATCCAGATAAAACCATAACTGTCCTGCATCATACTGTTTATGGTTATTTGAGAAAGACCATCCTTTAAGGTAAAATGCTCAAAATTCATGCTTTCGTACTGAGCATTTATAAATACCTGTATATTAAGCAAGAGTATCAGAGAAAAAAGGCTTTTTGACAGCAAACACAACTTTTTCATAGCATTTGAAGGTAACAAAATTTGCAGCCAAGTTACAAAAAAAAAATGAGAGAAAAGACCCTGACAATAATCAGAACATAGGTTATATAAGACTTTTACGAAGGCTGAACAATTATGAAAAGAATAGCAGATAATATCCAGCTAAAAAATTGCAGCTCAAAAACCCGGGGGGGTCTTATTGCCACATAATACCTATTTTAATTATCTTTATCTTTGAATATTAAACCAAAAATTACCTCACTATGAATAATTTTAAGATTTCACTGATTTTCATTTTAGGGATGATGTTCCTTTTATTGAATTGCAATAATGCAACAAATGAAAATATTAAAAGTTCTGAAGCTACAAAAGACTCCATATACAAAGAACTGGGTCTAAAGTACGCAAAAGCGACCAAAGAAGTACTTGGAAAAAATCTCCAGGTGGCCATTAATACCAATGGAACTGAAAATGCTTTGGAATTTTGCAGCGAAAAAGCCTATCCCCTCACAGATAGCATGGCTGTGGCATTAAACATTAGCATAAAAAGGGTATCGGATAAGCCCCGGAACCAAAAAAACGCTGCTAATAAAGCGGAACTTGAATACATTTCATTGTTTAAAAAAAATATTGAAAATAATGAAAAAATAACACCGCAATTAAAAGAAAACGGAGCTAAAATAATTGCTTATTATCCAATAATTAGCAATGAGATGTGTTTGCTATGCCATGGTAAACCCAATGAGCATATTAAATCAGAGGTGCAGTCGAAAATCAATAATTTGTACCCTCATGATAAAGCCACAGGCTATGACAAGAACCAGGTACGGGGAATTTGGGTTGTGGAAATGGACAAAATAGAATAGATTAATGAACCAGTTGCAAGTTGGTACTGGCGAGGGCTATCAAAACCCCCTCGCTAATATGCCCTTTTATGTCAGGAAGGATAAAAACCTGCGCGGAAGGGTGAAAACATGCGCGGAAGGTATAAAACTTGTACGGAAGGGTAAAAGTGTGCGCGGAAGCCTAGAAATATGCACGGAATGATTAAAAATGTGCGCGGAAGCCTTAAAACTTGTACGGAAGGGTTAAAACAAGGTACGGAAGACCTCAAGGTGTTTACGGACAACAAAAAACAGGGTACAGACACCTAAAAGATGGGTACAGAAGGGTAAAAACAGGGTACAGACACCTAAAAGGAGGGTACAGAAGGGTGAAAACAGGGTACAGACCCTAAAAAAGAGGGTACAGACACCTAAAAGATGGGTACAGAAGGGTAAAAACTAGGTACGGACCCAATAAAACTGGGTAAGACAGAAAAGTGAAAATAAATCTTATAATACCATCATAACAACGGCACAGATACAAAAAATCCGCTTTAATTCATTTATCTGCGCTATCAGTATTCTATTATTTAATAATCCGCAATCAAAGTCTCATATGGAATATTTAGCTTATCATGCAATTTGCGTATCATTTGTAAAGTCAATTTACGTTTTCTGCTTAAAATCTCTGTGACTCTGCTTTTATATCCAATTATATCAGCCAGGTCACTTTTGTTCATATCCATTTGCTCCATGCGAAACTTTATCGCTTCAATCGGATCTGGTGGACCAATCGGATAATTTTCATCTTCATATTTCTCAATCAAGATGCTAAGTATCTCTGCTTCGTCTCCTTCTGGAGAATCAATCGGAGTGTCAAAAATTACCTCAAGTCTTTTTAATGCTTTTTGATAATCCTCTTCAGTTTTAATCATTTTAATATCCATATCAATCAAATTTTTTCTGCGTCAATTTTATCATAATCTGTATGCGTACCAATGAATCTAATAAAAACCCATTGTCTCAAATAGTTAATATGTGTAATCAATCTGTATTGGTTACCACATATATTAAATACAACTCGTCCAGCTTTTAAGATACTCGCTTTAGGATATTCATTTTTAATATCAGTCGGGCTTGTCCAATTTGCTTTACTTGCCTCTCTGTACCATGTTTTCAATTGGTTTTCCGAGTCATTGTGATTTTCCCAAAATTCTCGAAGTATCTTTTTAGCAACTACTCTCATTTTATTTTTATAATTCTACTGACAAAGATAATAAAAAGTTACCGTAATGGTAATTTTATCGTGATTAATTTTGGAGTATGATGAACTTGGTATTTTGCTAAATATTTGTAACGCTACCCCAATTAACGCACCCCCCGTCTTGCTGCGCAAGGCAAGCTTTAGGTAAATCATGGAGGATATATATGCTCTACAAAGCCCCTTCGCAAAATAAATCAACGTCGTTTTGTATACTTACCCCTCTTTACGGAAGCAGAGCTGGGATAGCTCACAAAGTAAGCCGGGGGTTAGCCAATTGACGATTTATAAAATACTGTTCAACTTTTAAGTGCGATTGCCCTGTCCTTCTAAATATTAAACTCCCAAAAATTTGAAAAAAAAATTATATTTACCTTTTTTTATATCAGAATGAACAAGTAATTGATGTTTATTGTTACCCCCTAGAATTATGTTTCAGCAATAAAAATTTGATTTCAAATGCTCCAATCACGAAAAGATATAGTTTATCTGGTACTT